>JAFMKS010000015.1 GCA_017852835.1 Paracoccaceae bacterium | reverse complement strand
TTGAACAATCGCAGTGCAAATTCATCTGCGATCAGGCCCAATTGCGTCACACCAATGGGGCCTGAAATCACGACTTCGGTAACGCGATCGCTCCAACTGCCGCGCAAAATTACGGGGTCTTCCGCGTCGTCTGGCAATGTTGAGATGCCATCAAGTGCCGTTTCAACATCCGCATTTGCGCGGGACATATCCCAGTCGGGATCAAACTCTAACGAAATGCGCGCGCGCCCTTCGGTTGATCGACTACTGACACTGGACACACCTTCGACCGCCAATAAGGCAGGTTCCAAAACCTTTACGATGCCTTGATCCACGTCCTCTGCACCTGCGCCATTCCACGCAACCGAGATACTGATCGAGTCAACAACCACATCTGGGAAAAACTGCGCCCGCATTTTTGGAAGCGCCACGGCACCTGCCATAAGCAGGACAACCAACAATAGGTTCGCAAGCGTTTTGTGGCGCGTGAAATAAGAGAGGATGCCGCCTGCACTGTCGGGAAGATCGCGTACCATCAGCCGCCTCCTCTGCTCTCAAGTCGTTTCAATGTTTCCGCTTTGATTTCGCCGCTGCGCAGTTGTTTTAATAAGCGTTCCTTTGGTTTTGCGGGGATCCATTGATTGCCCTCGACCCGCTTGATCAGTTCTTCTTGTTTTTCCTTGGTCAGTTTCACCATTTTGGGCGCCTCGGGTTCCATCGAACCACCTTCGCGCAGGACTTTGACCTTGATGCCTTTGCCCAACAGGGGCGTTTGTTGCGTGACAATATCCCGCCCCGGCAAATCGCGTGATCGCACCAAAACGTTATTTCCCTGACGTCGCACCAGGGCCACGTTGATTGTTTCAAGCCGGTCGCCTTCGCCCACGGCCAGCACTTCGTTCTGTGCATTCAACGCCGTCGCGGGGAGTTCAACAACGAAACGCAATGCTGGTTCTTCGACTTTCACCGATACGAAATCACCGGGTTTCAGGCCAATCGCATTATCCAATTTCGCAAATAAAACACGTCCTGTTTGACCATCTGCCACCGATCCGCTGTCGCGCGACAGCACGGCCTTGGATGTCACAGATCCACCAATCGCATCCAAGGACACATCAGCAGGCGCTGCAATCAAAGTCCCATCGTCGTTCAGCAGGCGCGCATACTGTTGGGTGGATACACGAAATGCGACCTCAAGCGCGCTTGGGTCAATCAACTGACCAACACGCTCATTCGCGCTGATCAAACCGCCTTGGACCAAACTGACACCGCTTAGGACACCGGCAAATTCCGCACGCATCACCGTGTCATTCAGATGGCGCAGCGCATCATTGTTCGCCAATTCGGCACGGGCCAGACGCGTTTTTGCCTGATTGAAACGAGCGTTTGATTGGTCCAAACCACTGCGACGCGACAGAACAGATTGTTTTGCTGAGGATAGGGCAAGCTCTGCCGCCTCGACCGAGGCAGTGGTGCCCACACCCCGTTGCTGCAAATCTTGTTGACGCAACAGCGCGGCACTACGAAGGGCTTCTTGCTCGACCGCAGCAGCCAACTCATCTTTGGCCAATGCAATCGCACGTTCGGCCTCGACGATTTCCAATTTCGCATCGCTTAAATCAGATTCGGTACGCAAAAGCGCGGATTGCGCATCAGCATCATCAAGGCGTATCAAAATTTCGCCCTGCTCCACGACCCCACCTTCTGCAAAGTTTGGCGAAATCTCAACAATCTGGCCACCTGCCGCCATGCGAAGATCCAATGTGCGACGGCTTTGAACCTCACCAAATACGGTTAAATACGGTGTGATGGTTTGCGGCTCTGCGGCCCGCACGTTAACGGTAAACACACGTTCGCGGGCTTGGGGAACCCGCGCCTCACGCGATTGGACCTCTTTATAGGTTTCATACCCCTGATACCCTGCATATCCCAAAAGACCCAAAGCCATGGACATCAGGACCAGCCCGATTAAAGCCTGACGAAGAAAACGCATAGATTTAGTCCTTTAGTGTAATCGTAGTTTATACGCATGAAATAGGTGAAAAGATCAGTTTGTCACATGCACACAAATATTGAACGTTCCAAAATTTACTTCCGTCGCAAATGTTCATCCAGCCGCGGCATTATTTCGACAAAGTTGCAGGGGCGATGGCGAAAATCTAATTGCTTTTCCAAAATTTCGTCCCACGCATCACGACAGGCACCAGGTGATCCCGGTAGCGCAAATAAATATGTCCCCCCTGCCACGCCTGCAGTTGCGCGCGATTGAATGGCCGAGGTGCCAATTTTTTGCATACTCACGATGGTGAACACTGTTCCGAATGCGTCAATCTCTTTTTCGTACACATCGCGGTGTGCCTCAACGGTCACATCACGCCCCGTCAGACCCGTACCACCCGTGGAAATCACCACATCAATATTTGGATCGGCGATCCAAGTGCGCAGTTGGTCCGCAATTTGATCGCGTTCATCCGCGATGATTTTGCGGTCAACCAATGCGTGCCCAGCGCGTTCCAGACGATCCACCAAGGTTTGACCAGATTTATCCTCATCCAATTGCCGCGTATCTGACACGGTTAAAACGGCGATGCGCGTTGCAATGAATTCTTTGCTTTCATCAATTCGTGACACGGGTTTATCTGATCCTCTCTTGAACGGCTTGCAAATCCTGCCATGCTTCGCGTTTGGCCAAAGGATTGCGTAACAAATATGCGGGGTGGAACATCGGCATTACGTCAACACCACATCCTGTTGCCCATTGTCCGCGAAGTTTGGTAACACCTCGTTTTCTCAATAATGCCTGACAGGATATATTCCCCATCGCGACAATGATTTCAGGCTTGGCCAGTGCAATATGCCGCCGCAAAAACGGAAGCATCATGTCAATTTCAATCGGGCTTGGATCACGGTTCTGAGGCGGACGCCACGGCACAACATTGGTGATATAAATACTGGCATCTGCATCATCGGACGAACGTGACAATCCAATCGCTGCAAACATCCGATCCAACAATTGTCCAGCACGACCAACAAATGGACGCCCCTCCATATCCTCGTCACGACCTGGGCCTTCCCCTACAATCATGATTTTGGCATCTGGGTTTCCGTCAGCAAAGACCATTTGTCGTGCACCGCGTTTCAACTGACAATGTTCAAACTGCGCCATGGCCTGTTTCAAAGCGGCCAAATCCTGCGCCCCAGCCGCTGCCATTTCGGCAACCGCAACGGGATCAACCTCTTCGACGCGTGGGGCAGGTGTTTGTTTTTGCGCTTTGGTTGGCTCCTTGGCGGGGGCTTTATCGGTCAATTCAAACCTATTCACGGGCGCGTCCAAGATCGCCTCGGTCGCGCCCAGTTCAATTTGCCATTCAAGTAATGCCTTGGCCTGACGCCAATCCAACTGCGATTCCATGATGTTAAACTAGCTTGGCCATATCGAAAGGAAAAGCACCCCTTGTGCCAAATCGCGCTTATGTGTAAGTCCCAACTACCAAATGTGAGGGCAAACATGAGCTTTACCAGTCAACACCTCTTGGGGATTGAGCCGCTAAGACCAGAGGCCATCACAGAGATATTGGATCTTGCCAACGCCTATGTAGAGCAAAACCGCAAAGCCGTGCGGCTTGACCCCTCGCTTGCTGGATTAACGCAAATCAACATGTTTTTTGAAAACTCAACCCGCACGCAGGCCAGTTTTGAATTGGCTGGTAAACGGCTGGGCGCGGTTGTGATGAATATGGCCATGCAAGCCAGTTCGATCAAAAAGGGCGAAACCCTAATTGATACGGCACTTACATTAAATGCCATGCATCCCGATTTGTTGGTCGTGCGCCACCCCCAATCTGGGGCGGTTGATCTTCTGGCGCAAAAGGTGAACTGCGCAGTATTGAATGCAGGTGATGGGCGACACGAACACCCCACTCAGGCCCTGTTGGATGCGCTGACGATCATGCGGGCCAAGGGACGTCTGCATCGTCTGAATATCGCGATTTGTGGCGACATCGTCCATTCGCGTGTCGCGCGTTCAAATTTGATCCTATTAGGGAAAATGGAAAACCGTGTGCGGCTGGTTGGGCCAGCAACGCTGATGCCGCCTGATGTGGCCGAATTGGGTGTCGAGGTTTACCACGACATGGAAGAGGGCCTGCAGGACGTTGATGTCGTGATGATGCTACGCCTGCAAAAAGAACGCATGGATGGTGGATTTATCCCATCTGAACGGGAATATTATCACCGCTATGGGCTGGATCGCGCGAAACTGGATTTTGCAAAATCCGATGCAATCGTGATGCACCCGGGCCCAATGAACCGTGGTGTCGAAATCGACGGCGAAATTGCCGACGACATCAACCGTTCAGTTATTCAAGAGCAGGTCGAAATGGGCGTGGCCGTGCGTATGGCTGCAATGCACCTGTTGGCGCGTAATATGAAAAATCAAAGGGGCGTCATGGTATGAGTATTCTATTCAAAAACGCCCAAATCATCGATCCCACGGCTGATGACGTGACAACGCGTGATCTGATGGTTCGCGACGGCAAAATCGTTGATCCATCAGGTAAAGCAGAAACCGTGATTGAATGTTCTGGCAAATACCTTGCGCCTGGCATCGTGGATATCGGCGTTAAGGTTTGCGAACCTGGTGAGCGTCATAAAGAAAGCTATAAAACCGCAGGTGCGGCCGCGGCAGCAGGGGGCGTAACGACAATTGTCACCCGCCCCGATACGGACCCAGCAATTGATACCCCTGAAGCGTTAGAGTTCATTCGCCGCCGCGCAGCCGAGGTTGCGCCCGTGAATGTGTTACACATCGCGGCCCTGACCAAGGGACGCGCAGGTCGTGAAATGACCGAAATCGGATTTTTGCAGGATGCGGGCGCGGTTGCATTTTCTGATGGCTATCGCGTCGTGCAAAATACCAAAGTGTTGGCCCGTGCAATGGTTTATGCCAAATCCTTGGGCGCATTGATCATTGCGCACCCACAGGAACCCATCCTGTCAGATGGCGGCGTTGCAACCAGTGGCAAGTTTGCATCCCTGCGCGGATTACCCCATGTGTCACCCATGGCCGAACGTATGGGATTGGACCGTGACATTTCGATGATTGAAATGACAGGTGCCGCCTATCACGCGGATCAAATCACCACAGCGCGCGCATTGCCCGCGCTAGAGCGCGCCAAAAAGAACGGCCTGAACATCACCGCGGGAACATCAATTCATCACCTGACCTTAAATGAATTTGACATTGCGGATTACCGCAGCTTTTTCAAAATGACACCGCCACTGCGCAGCGAAGATGATCGCATCGCGATGGTGGAGGCTGTTTCAGCGGGGTTGATTGACATTATTTCTTCGCAGCACACCCCCCAAGACGAAGAAAGCAAACGCCTTCCGTTTGAGGCAGCGGCATCTGGTGCAGTTGGCCTAGAAACGTTTTTACCTGCGGTGCTGCGCCTGTATCATTCAGGGCATTTGTCTTTGAACCAAATTTTCAGGGCAGCATCCTTTAATCCAGCCAAGCGATTGGGTTTGAATTCGGGCCGCCTGGACATCGGTGCCCCTGCTGATTTGATGCTGTTCGATGCAGATGTGCCCTATGTTTTAAACCGCGATGACCTACACTCAAAATCAAAGAATACGCCATTTGATGAGGCCCGTTTACAGGGCAAAGTTCTACGCACGTTTGTTGGCGGACAAGAGGTTTACCGCGCATGAGCATCCTACCCGAATTTTCCTCAACCTTCGTGATCATGGCGCAATGGGGCGTGATTGGTTATTTGCTTGGCTCTATCCCCTTTGGGGTGCTGATCTCGGGCCTTATGGGACTTGGCGATCTGCGTAAAATTGGGTCGGGCAACATTGGGGCCACAAATGTTTTGCGAACGGGAAACAAATTCGCAGCGGCAGCCACCCTGATCCTTGATGGTGGCAAAGGCGCCGTGGCCGTTTTGATTGCTATGGCATTTGCCGCACCTGATGCTGCACAACTCGCCGCGCTGGCTGCATTCGCAGGCCACTGTTTTCCAGTCTGGCTTCAGTTTCAGGGTGGCAAGGGTGTGGCCACATTTTTAGGGATCTTATTGGCGATTGCATGGCCCGTTGGGATTGCCGCATGTCTGACATGGCTTGTGACAGCATTCGCATTGCGCATTTCATCACTCTCGGCATTGGTTGCCGCGACTTTGACACCAATTTGGGCTGCACTGCTTGGGTATTCAACAATTTCGTGTTTGGCCGCTGCGCTGGCGCTATTAATTTTTTATCGCCACAGCGCGAATATTTCGCGCATCATTGCGGGGACCGAACCAAAAATCGGCGCATCAAAATCCTGATTTTTGATAAAATTCCTGCATCAGCTTAACGCATTCCGCCTGATGGGTCATTGGCACCATATGGCCCGCCCCCTCAATCGCGTAATCGCTGGCTTGGGGCATCAATGCGACCAATGCTGCGTGCACATCCTGCATAATTGGAATGCTGCGCGCGCCACGAATGAACAGTGCAGGACACTTGTAATTCGCCAAACCTGTCAGCCCCAATAAACCATGTGCATCCTGATGCAGCGCGGGTGTTCCCGCATCAACCACATCAATTTTATCAATCATTGATTGACGTAAATTTGGGGGGATCGCCTCCCACGGGGTGCCATCGCCCCACATTTTCAGAAACTCGATTGTTGCACGCTCTTTATCGTTGTTTTTGATTGCCTCAACAAAATCTTGCGCCTCTGCCTCGTACGATGCCCGCAGTTTTGGCATACGTTGAAAGGCTGCTTCAACAAACACAGGTTCGAACAAAACGACGGATTTGATGCGCTCTGGCATCTGGGACATCAATCGCAACGCAACAGTCGCGCCAAAGGAATGCCCAATCAAATGGATCGGGCCGTCGATAAAGCTTTCGGCGACTTCTGTGACACGATCCTGCAAATCACCGTTAAAATCCCAATCGCCACTTTGACCATGACCTGGAAGGTCAAAGGCCGTCGTTGTGAAGCGATCTTCAAACGCCATTGCCATTGGCGCCATGGCACGTGCAGACGACAGGGTACAATGCATCATCAAGGCACGTTCGCTCCCATCACCCAAAACCATGTGATTGATGGACAAACCTGCGCGTGTATCTTTTGTCACTTCAGCTGCCTTTGGTTAGATATGCCTCAAGATCCCCAAGTCGGTCCTGACCCCAGAATTTTGCACCGTCCTCTAGCACACAGAATGGCGCGCCGAAAACCCCATGTGACACAGCATCCTCAAGGTTTTGTGCGTATGTTTCAGCTCCACTTAGCATTCCAGACATCGTCAAACTGCGATCAAATCCATTGGCGTCCAACAAATCCTGTAGAACGGCATCACTGGCAATGTCCTTTTCCTCGGCCCATGCGGCGCGCAAAATTCCCTGTACCAATCCGCCTAAATCCCCATTTCCCGCATTTTGCGCCGCGATGATTGCATAGGATGCAGGTGCGGGATTGGTGGGCACATGAGCAGGTTTCAAATGAAACGGCATATTCAACATCGCTGCGCGACGCGTCAGATCCTGTGCACGATAATCAAGCCGGGACGGATGCCGATCAGGCAAGGCAACACCGCCTGTGCGCCCGAACAGTGAAACCACGTCCAAGGGACGATAATGGATCGAGGCGCGCACTTTTTCCGCGATATTTTCCAACGCACCTCCCGCCAAATAGGTGTACGGGGACAACGGTGTGAAAAAATAATCGATTTTTGGCATATTTTGATATCCTTTTGAGGCAGTCGCGCCTTTGTTTGCTTTGCCTCACGGTAATGCCATGCTAAGCGAAGTCAACGTCACGAATCTGTAACATTTCGCACCTGGGGACTGAAATCTATGGCAGCAAATGAACCAAAACTCATCGCCGGCAACGCCAACCTACCACTCGCCAAAGCCATCGCGCGCCGCATGAGTTTGCACCGTGGATTGACCATTGATCTTGTGGACGCACGTGTTGAACGTTTCAACGACCAAGAAATCTTTGTAGAAGTGTTCGAAAACGTGCGCGGCGAAGATATGTATATCATTCAGCCCACATCCAACCCCGCGAACGACAACCTCATGGAATTGTTGATTATGGCCGATGCTCTGCGTCGTTCATCAGCATCGCGCATTACAGCCGTCATTCCATACTTTGGCTATGCACGCCAAGACCGCCGCACCAAGGCGCGTACACCCATCACAGCAAAGCTGGTTGCAAATATGATTGTCGAGGCGGGGATTGAGCGTGTCCTAACCATGGATTTGCACGCGACACAGATCCAAGGCTTCTTTGATATACCAGTTGATAACCTTTATGCCTCACCGATTTTTGCGTTGGATATCCAAAGTAAATTTGCAGATTCAATGGGCGATATGATGGTGGTCTCACCTGATGTTGGCGGCGTTGCGCGTGCACGTGAATTGGCGAAACGCATTGGCGCGCCCTTGTCCATTGTGGACAAACGTCGTGAAAAGGCGGGCGAAGTTGCGGGCATGACCGTAATTGGCGATGTGACAGACAAAAAATGCATCATCGTTGACGACATGTGCGATACGGCTGGAACCCTATGTAAGGCGGCTGAAGTGCTGATGGAAGCAGGCGCAAGCGAGGTTCACGCATATATTACTCATGGCGTCATGTCAGGTCCCGCGGTAGAACGCGTCACAAATTCTGTGATGAAATCCTTGGTCATTACCGATTCAATAGAACCAACCGAAGCGGTGAAAGGTGCGCATAACATCCGTATCTTGCCGACTGCGCCAATGTTTGCCCAAGCGATCCTAAACACATGGAACGGCACATCTGTTTCATCCCTGTTTGATGATCAGACACTAGAGCCCATTTACGACGGTTTGCTATAGGCCTAAAACGTCCCAGATTTCATCAGGGTTAATCGCATCTCCACTTGCCTGCCATGTGACATGCATGCGGGCGATTTGGGTATCGTCCCATGTTTCAAAACTTGCTGTGAACCCACTTTCCGTGATGTCAATGGCCTGCAATTTCATGCGGAAGTTTGTTTCGTTATGAAAATCCCACAATGAAATGTTCAATGTGACAGAGGGAGGGCAGACGAATTTTTCTTTGGACGTGACGCGTTTGTGACGTTCGCGCGGCCCTGTTCCAACCCAAATCTCGCCCGCTTTATCAAAGTCGGAGAACATCGTGAATGTTCCACTTTGAATGCCTATCTTATTCGAACATAAGTTTCATGCTCGTCCACCTAAACTGAGGTTTAGCTGACACAAAAAAAGAGGGCAGCGCAAGCCACCCTCTTTCATCATTTACAAGAAATTATCTTCTTGAGAACTCTGGATAGGCCTCCATCCCCAATTCGGACGTGTCCAAACCGTTGATTTCATCCTCTTCACTGACGCGAATACCCATGACCGCTTTCAACACTGCCCATAGAATACCGCTGGTGACACAGACGAACAAGCCAACGATCACAACCGAAATGATTTGTACGCTGAAACTTGCATCGCCATTTGTGAGCGGCACAGCCAAGGTTCCCCAGATACCTGCCAATAGGTGAACGGGGATCGCACCGACAACATCGTCAATCTTCATGCGATCCAACATTGGAACCGCTAGGACAACGATCACGCCACCGATACCGCCAATCAATGTGGCCGCACCCAATGATGGTGTCAGAGGTTCTGCCGTGATGGAAACGAGGCCCGCCAATGCACCGTTTAGAATCATGGTAAGGTCGGGTTTGCGATACAGCATTTGTGTTAGGATGAGGGCCACAATCGCACCACCTGCAGCGGCCGCGTTTGTATTGGCAAAGATACGAGAGATATCAGCAACATCGCCAATTGATCCCATTGCCAATTGCGAACCGCCATTGAAACCAAACCAACCCATCCACAGGATGAATGTCCCCAATGTCGCAAGCGGTAGGTTTGAACCCTGCATCGGGATTACACGTCCATCCTTTGCATATTTACCGATACGAGGTCCAAGGATCAGCGCACCCATCAATGCAGCCCAGCCACCAACAGAGTGAACAACAGTTGAACCCGCGAAATCAAGGAAACCCATCGCATCAAGGAAACCACCGCCCCATTTCCAGCTGGCCTGGATTGGATAGATGACAGCTGTCAGCACGATTGTGAAAATTAGAAATGGCCATAGTTTGATCCGTTCGGCCAAGGTGCCCGATACGATTGATGCCGTCGCGGCACAGAACATCATCTGGAAGAAGAAGTCTGAACCAGTTGACGCATATCCATAATCGTCAACGCCATCCGCGCCAACGCCAACCGCCTCAAGGACCGCTGATCCAAAGACGCCAGATAGAATGCCGTCAACCGACCATGTCCCCAGTGGATACATCAGGTTGTATCCGATCAAATAATAAAAGACCGCAGCCAAGGAAAAGAGCGCCATGTTCTTGGTCAACTGCATGGTCACGTTTTTGGAACGCACCAATCCCGCCTCTAGCATGGCGAAACCCGCAGCCATCCAGAAAACCAAAAAGCCACCGATTAAGAACAACAGCGAGTTCAAAATGAAAACGCTATCCGTTGGAACCGCAACGGCAACGTCCTGTGAAAATGCGCCACCGGTGGTTCCCAACAGACCCAGCGCAGCAATTGAAATCCGAGTACTAAGTTTTTTCATGGTCTCATTCCTTCTAAATTGCGTCTGCACCGGTTTCACCGGTACGCACACGAATTGTTTGTTCCACGTCTAGGACAAAGATTTTTCCGTCCCCAATTTTCCCAGTGCGCGCCGTGTCGGTGATTGTTTTGACCACCTCATCGGCTTGCGCCACTTCGACGACCAATTCGATGCGAATTTTGGGAACGAAATTTACGGTGTATTCAGCGCCTCGATAAATCTCAGTATGGCCAGACTGTGCGCCAAACCCTTTGATTTCGGACACCATCATGCCTCTGACACCTTTTTCCGTCAGGGCTTCTCGAACCTCATCCAACTTATAAGGTTTAATTGTTGCTATGATCAGTTTCACATCGTCCTCCTTGGACTTACACATAATTCCGTGGCACCATCCAAGGCGTGAAATTGCTGACTGAGAAGAAATCCAAGACAAAATTGCGTCAAAAATCTGCATTTATGCACAATTTTTAATCTATATTTTTAAAATGATGATTTTTTAATCATTTTTACTCTGTTTTTTCATACTTTTTTACGCGCATTCGATGTCAATTTGGCGTAAACAGAACAAAAAAATTCGAGCAATGAATGACAAATAAGGGCAAAAAACCGCGTTTAGTCGCCGAGAATCGCTATCCCAAAACGGGTGTCGCGAAAAAATCAGCCAAGAGAAAACCCGCGACAAAACGCAGAACGACGCCCACCGCGAAAAAGCGTGGAAACCTACTTACACGATTCATTTCTGGGCTCATTCGTTTTGTTTTCATGGTTTTGTGGCGTATTTCTTGGCGTGGTGCCTTGGCCATCGCCATTATGCTGGCTATTGGCATTGGCTACTACATGCAAGACTTAAAGCCCTATGAAGAGCTGCTTGATGGGCGTGCCAAAGGGTCTGTGACGCTATTGGATCGAAGTGGTGCAGTATTTGCGTGGCGCGGTGAACAATTTGGGGGGATCATCACCGCCAATACCGTTTCCCCCCATTTGAAAAACGCCATCATCGCGACAGAGGATCGTCGGTTTTATCAGCATTTTGGAATTTCGCCACGCGGCCTTGCCAGTGCAATCCGTATCAACCTGCGCGAAGGACGTGGCCCATTATCGGGACACGGAGGATCAACCTTAACCCAACAAACGGCAAAATTGCTGTGCATGGGAACGGAATTTGACCCGAAGAAATGGAAAAACGAACGCGCCTATGAACGCGAATGCCAAGAAGGATCGCTGTGGCGCAAGGTGAAAGAGGCGACATTCGCGCTCGCCCTAGAATTAAAATACACCAAGGATGAAATTCTAACGATTTACCTTGCACGTGCGTACCTAGGTGCAGGCGCGCGCGGGTTTGAGGCCGCGTCCCATCGGTATTTCGGTAAATCAGCGGCAGAGGTGACGGTTTCAGAGGCCGCAATGCTGGCTGGATTATTGGTCGCACCATCGCGATACGCGCCGACCAATAACCTGAAACGAGCACAAGAACGCGCCAACTTGATCATCGGTTTGATGGAGGCGCAGGGATACATTTCATCAACCTCGGCGCAACTTGCCCGCATAAATCCTGCACAACTCTCAGATGCGGCGGCGGCCCAAGCGGGTGGTTATTTCGCGGATTGGGTGATGCAAGAGGCCCCAGATTTCCTGACACGCACTACAACAGAAGACGTCATAATCCAGACAACACTTGATCAAACCATGCAAGCCAAAGCGGAAGAAGCGTTAAAATGGGTGTTTGACGAAAAAGTCAGCCCTGAATCCAAAGCACAAGCCGCGATCGTCGTGATGTCCGCAGATGGCGCAGTTCGTGCGATGGTCGGGGGACGACAAACCAAGGTCGCAGGCGCATTTAACCGCGCAACGCAAGCCCTGCGCCAAACAGGATCGGCATTCAAACCCTTTGTCTATGCCACCGCACTAGATCTGGGATATTCGCCGATGGACACGGTTGTGGACGAGCCGATCACGTTAAAGATTCCCGGATCAGGTCCGTGGAACCCTAAGAATTACACGAAAGAATTCTATGGAAAGGTCACCTTGAACGAGGCTTTGCGTCAATCACTCAACATTCCCGCCGTCCGAATTTCAGAGGCCGTGGGACGTGAAAATGTGCGCAGGGTGGCATCAAACTTTGGCATTTCAACGGATCTTGCACAGGGTCCTGCAATTGCACTTGGCGCATCTGAATCGACGTTAATTGAAATGACCGGCGCCTACGCCGGCATTCTTAACCAAGGCCTTTCGGTTACCCCACACGGCATCACGGATCTCAGCCTGTCTGGCGAAACATCCCTCTTTTCTGGCGGATCAAAACGTGTGGGCGAACAGGTTATCCTTAAACAAGCGGCGCAAGATTTGATATTTATGATGGAAAATGTCGTGCGCACAGGAACGGGTGAACGCGCACGGTTCGGGGGCTGGGAAATCGCGGGCAAAACGGGCACAACCCAAGGCGCACGCGATGCGTGGTTTATCGGTTTCACCGCAGACTACGTTGCAGGTGTATGGATGGGATACGACGACAACACACCACTTACGGGCGTCACTGGGGGCGGCCTGCCCACCGAAATTTGGCGCGAAACGATGCAGCGCATTCATGAGGGCATCACGCCAAAACCCCTACCGATGTCACGTAACATAACCGCCACCGGACAGAGTAGTTCACCAATTCAAGGCAGCAGAGGCGACGAAAGCAATGCCATTGATCGGCTATTGCGCGGAATTTTCGGCCTGGACTAGCCCGCGTTCAGAATGCGCATATCCGCGATCAATTTATCCAAATCACCACGGCGCTTGTCCAGCATCGACCCGATCTCATTGCGTTCAGAAAGCAACATCGAAACGCCTTCGACGTAAAGGTTGAACAACAACAATGATCCGGATCGATCCGACACATGGAACAAAACTTCCATTGGTTCTTGACCACGCAATTTTGTGAATGTTTTGACCTCGAAATATTTTTTGACCACGCGGGATCCAAGCACAGTGATTTCACCACCTATGAAATCCTTGAAATAGGACCCATATTTTCGCGCGATATATGTGACAAACACATCACTAAATTCAGACAATTGTTTCTTGGTCGCGCTGCGCGCATCCGCCCCTAGTGCATACCGAGAGATCGTCGACACATCGGCATATTTTCGGAATATTTTTTCAAATTGCACAAATAAAGCTGCATCAGATGAACGTGCCTCGATTGATTTGTTTATATCTTTGGTCAATCGCGTGATTAATTTTTCCGCGTCACTTGACGTGGCGGCGGCGATTGGGGTTGCCGCAAAAGCAGCAACGGCACAGCCGGTTATTAAAAAATCACGCCGATCAAAATTATTCGCTCCCATAAAGTTCCTCAAATAATGCATCCTCATCTTCAAATTGATAGCCAAGCTGATTACGACGACTTTGCAAGTAGAACAGCCGTGCCTGAGAATAGCTATCAGCACTTTGATAAAGCGTTTGATCGATGACGTCACCATATTCGACGCGATCGCTCAAAACTTCGCCGATTTTCGCCGCTGTTGCGATGCTTTCTTGTTCCGCCGTCAATCCTGACAGCGGATTGGTTACGCGATCCAATACCTTACCAAGAGTCGCGCGTCCCGTAGAAGGACCCAGTAACGGAAGTTCGACATAGGCCCCTTCACCCAAACCCCATTTGGCCAGTGTTTCGCCGAAATCTGTGGCATGCGCATATTGACTGTTCCAACCTGCAACATCGACCAAACCACCCAATCCAACTGTGGAATTCACCAGAAAGATGCCTGTAGATTCGATGGCAAAGCCCACTTCGCCCTGTGCAAGGTGGTTCATAACATTCGAAGGCATGCCCAGATTGTTCGCAAAATTCGACACCGCGTCTTCCATAGGATCAGGAACCACGTCACTATATGCTTGCGCGACGGGTTTCAAAACGGCTTGATCAACCGCCTTATTCAATTCGTGCATTTTGCGATTCTGCTCTTCGTAGGGATCGTTAATTTCATCAATTGCACCCGGCTGCGCACAGGCAACCAGCCCTGTTAAGCAGAATGACGTTAAAACATTTTTTAAACCACGCATGCAAAACAATCCCAAAAGCTTGAAACAGTGGCGTATACATAGGTGAATAAAGACGAAAGAAAATCACATTCAAAATATTCAATTCACCCTGTGATGAAATTACGACATATCGTCAACAGGTTCAACGCATGTCATACTATCAGAATAATTAGATTAGTTAATTATAAATGAGCACGCCGCAGAAAAAGCCAGGCTTGATATTGGTTTGTCGGCATATTCAGTTTCTTTGTGAACCTTCTCATGTTGACAGGTCCGATTTACATGTTGCAAGTTTATGATCGCGTATTGGGCAGCCGATCTGAGGCAACGTTGATTGCACTTACCCTGCTTGTCGCATTTTTATACGGCATGATGGGATTGTTGGACTTTGCGCGCGGGCGGATCATGGGACGCGTTGGCGCCAATTTCCAAGCCCGACTCGATCAGCGCGTGTTTGAAGCAGTCTTGCGCAAATCCGCAATCGTAAAAGATGATCGCAGCGCCACAGGTTTGCGTGATCTTGAGGCCCTTCAGCGGCTTCAAGCATCGCCCATTTTGATGGCGCTCTTTGATATATCATGGACCCCATTATTTTTATTGGGGATATTCATTTTCCATCCTTGGCTGGGGTTATTGGCGCTTGGGGGCGGCGCGGCTTTGGTGGTGATCGCAGTCTTCAACCAAACCACCACAAACGCCCCACAAATGAAATCCGCGCATGCAACATTTCAATCGGACGCAATGTCTGACCAAATCAGGCAGCGCCGCCGGCGTGATTGGCCCATCAGGCGCAGGTAAATCAACCCTGGCACGCGCGATTACGGGGGTCTGGCGCCCTCCGGGTGATGAAATTCGATTGGACGGCGCATCACTGGACAATTACGAACCAGATATTTTGGGCTATCACATCGGGTATTTGCCCCTGCGCGTGCAACTGTTTGATGAAACGATTGCCGATAACATTGCGCTCCTTGATCCAGATGCTGATGCTGAAAAAATCGTTGCCGCCACGAAAAAGGCAGCCGCACACGACATGATCCTAAAACTACCCGAGGGCTATGATACAGTCGTAACAACCACTGTTGGACGTATATCGGGCGGGCAGATCCAGCGCATCGGATTGGCCGATCATCAGAAACTGTTTGATCGCGGTCTAGCCCAAGCCTCACGCGTGCTTGCATTGCAGCGTACCCAAGCCGAGCTGAGCGGAAATTTGGGCGGCTTGGTCGCACGTGAGGCCGATGCCGCAGGGCGTATTACCGAAATCGAAATTGAAATCCAAAGTCAGTTCACGCATCGCCAAGAAAGGGTCATTACGCGCCTGCGCGATCAACAATTCCGCGCATTGGAATTGGGCGAACGCGCCCAAGCATTATTGGACAGATTGGAGCGTATGGACATTCGCGCCCCTGCCTCTAGCATTGTTTACGGATTGACTGTGTTCACACCCCGATCTGTCATTCGCGCAGCAGAACCTGTTATGTACCTGATCCCGCAAGATCATCCGTTGATTATCGCCGCACAATTGTCGCCGATAAACATTGACGAATTGTTTGTGTCCCAAGACGTCACATACGCTACTCAGCACTGGATCAGCGCCAGACACTCGAATTGTTCGGTACGGTTGTAAAGGTATCCGCAGACGCATTAGTGGATGAAGTCACACGCGCCACCTATTACCGTGCTGAAATCATATTAAACGATGGTCAAATTGATCGACTACCCGCTCACATAACCCTGATCCTTGGTATGCTAGTTGAAGAGTTTATACGCACCTCTGATCGCTCTCCGCTTAGCTATTTGGTCAAACCGCTGACCGACTATTTCGCAAAAGCATTCCGAGAAGGATAAAGCCCCTTTTCACCCTAATTTTTTCGCGATAGCGTCGCGGCAAACAAAATAAGGATACGAAGAAATGAGTGCGAACTACGAAGCAAAATTGGCCGACATGGGAATTACTCTTCCTGCGGCACCTGCACCTGCGGCAAAGTATGTGCCCTTTGTTGTGATTGGGGACATGGTATATGTCTCTGGGCAAATTTCCCAAGACGCTGGTGGTCTGATCAAAGGTAAATTAGGCGACGATATGGAAACAGAGGCGGGCGCGGCCGCCGCGCGGACCTGTGCACTGGGATTAATGGCACAGCTAAAGGCCGCCTGTGATGGCGATTTGGACCGCCTTGTGCGCGTTGTGAAATTGACGGGGTTTGTTAATTCCACACCTGATTTCGCAGAACAACCCCAAGTCATCAATGGTGCGTCCAATCTATTGGGAGATGTGTTTGGCGATGCAGGGGCGCACGCCCGTTCCGCCGTTTCCGCCGCAGCATTGCCATTGGGTGTTGCCGTTGAAATCGAAGGCATTTTTCAAATCAAATAATGCCCGTACTGGACCCTGCGTTTTTGAAAACACCTATCGCGCATCGTGCATTGCACGATGCGTCAAAAGGCATTTACGAAAACTGTCGATCCGCGATTATCGCCGCAATCGAGCACGGGTATGCCATCGAAATTGATTTACAACTGTCCTTGGACGGTCGCGCGATGGTGTTTCACGATGACACGCTTGATCGCCTAACGGATAAGCGTGGCGATGTTTCCGATTATACTTCTGCCGAATTGTCACGAATTAAGGTGGGCAGCGGACAGGACGTCATAGAACCGCTTGAGGATATTTTGCATCTGATCGATGGACGTGTCCCACTGTTAATCGAGTTAAAAGATCAAAGCCGACAGCTTTCACAAACCGACGGTCGATTAGAGCAGGCAACGATTGAAGCGCTATCCCTGTATCAGGGCACGGTGGCGGTCATGAGTTTTAATCCCCACATGATCGCGACAATGGCGAAACTATCGTCTGACTTGCCCCTGGGATTGACGACGGGCAGCTTTATGGATCCCAGTTGGGGCATTGATGCAGAGCGTATTGCGCATTTATCCCAGATCACAGATTTTGATGCCGAGCGGTACAGTTTCGTTTCGCATTTTGCGCTGGAATTGAGAGCACCTTGCATCCAAACGCTTAAGGAACAGGGAACCGCGATTTTCACCTGGACCATCCGTAGCCCAGAGGCCGAGGCCGTTGCAATGCAGACTGTCGATAACATCACATTCGAAGGCTATTTGGCCGCGCATCCTTGAATTTTGAAGCCCAAAGATCACTTCATGATCATGGAAGGAAAGCAGATGAGCGATCGCGACATTTCGGTTGAAATCATTGGATCCCTTTCTGCGATCAAAGCTCAGGATTGGGATGCGTGCGCCGATCCTGATGCCACCTCTGACCGACCTCTTGATCCGTTTACAACCTACCGCTTTTTGCGCGCCCTTGAGGACAGCGGATCAGTGGGTGAAGGAACGGGATGGCAACCGCTCTATATGATTGCTCGTGATCAGGATCGGATCATTGGAACAGCGCCGATGTATTTGAAATCCCATTCACAAGGCGAATATATTTTCGATCACAACTGGGCGCATGCCTATGAACGCGCGGGCGGGCGTTATTACCCGAAACTGCAAATTGCGGCCCCCTTTACCCCGGCAACGGGGCGGCGGTTTTTGACAAAATCAGAACACCACGAAACCGCCTATCGTGCGTTGATCGAAGGGGCGTGCCAGTTTGCACAAAAGAACCAAATTTCATCCCTGCACGCGACATTCTGTACGCAGGATGAATATGAAATGGGTGGCAAATTCGGCCTTTTACAGCGCGAAACACAGCAATTTCATTGGTATAATCAGGGGTTCAACACCTTTGATGATTTCTTGGGCGCGCTTGCCTCGCGCAAACGCAAAAATATGCGCAAAGAACGCGCAACGGCCCAAGCCTTTGGCGGGCGCATTTTACAATTAACGGGTGAACAGATTGCGCCACATCATTGGGATGTCTTTTGGCAATTTTATCAGGACACGGGTGCACGCAAATGGGGTACACCCTATCTGAAGCGTGCATTTTTTGACGAAATCCAAGAAACGATGCGTGATGATTTGCTATTGGTTCTGGCAGAAAATGATGAAGGCCACGTCGCTGGTGCCCTGAATTTCATCGGACGTGATGCGCTTTACGGACGCTACTGGGGATGTATCGAGGATCACCCCTGCCTGCATTTTGAGTTATGCTACTATCAGGCCATCGATTTCGCGATTGAACACGGTCTTTCGCGGGTCGAGGCCGGCGCACAAGGCGAACACAAATTGGCGCGTGGATATATGCCATCCACAACACATTCGCTACATTGGGTAAATGACCCAGGATTTGATCGTGCGGTCCGCGAATATTTGGTTGCCGAACGTGACGCCAACCAACAGGATATTGAAATTCTGACAAGCTATGGGCCGTTCCGTCGGAACACACCCGACGAAGCGGAATAACGCTAGATTTGTTCCAGTAACGCTTCACCGCCAGATAGATCACAGACACCTGTGCCAACCTCTGGTGCGTAAACCTGAACAACGCCATCAACGACATACATCGCAAATCGTTTTGCGCGGGCGATAAGGCCAACGGGCGGCGCAGTAAAATCCATGCCAATCGCCTTGGTAAAGGCGCTTTCCGCATCGGCCAACATTGTGATCCCTGCCTCGGTTGCACCTGTTGCTTCGCCCCATGCGTGCATGACGTGCGGATCATTCACAGAAATACAAATGATTTCGTCCACGCCCTTAGCTGCAAACGCATCTTTGGTTCGAATAAAACTTGGTACATGTGCGGATGAACACGTGGGTGTAAATGCACCTGGAACTGCAAAAATGATTACTTTCCGGCCCTTCATCTTGTCGGCCAATGAAACCGAATGGATCCCATCTGCGTCTTTCATCAAAAGAGTTGCATCGGGCAGGGTTACACCAGTGGAAATCTCCATGAAAATTGTCCTTTCGCAATTGCGTTTCGTAATGTGATTGCGATAGGTTTAGCGTGTTTAAAATTTTCGGCCATAGGAAAATCAAAATGTCGGGCACAATAATTATCGGCGCAGGCCAAGCAGGATCAGCGGCGGCTGCAAAACTGCGAAATTTAGGATATGAAGGTGACATCACGCTGATTGGCGCAGAAACAGCCCCACCCTATCAACGCCCGCCATTGTCCAAAAAATATATGCTGGGTGAAATGGAGTTAGAGCGTCTTTATTTGCGCCCGATTGATTTTTACGAAACAAACAACATTATCTTGCGGCTGGGCACCAAAGTTGATGCAATCGACACGACACAACGATCAATCTCGGTTCAGGGCGAAACGCTTTCTTACGATAACCTGATCCTGACAACTGGATCCTGGCCACGCAGATTGCCCGCAAAAATTGGTGGTGATTTGGAAGGTGTGTATTCCATGCGCGATCTAGCGGATGCCGATGCAATGGCAGACGAATTCCAAGAAGGCCGACGCACCCTGATTATTGGGGGTGGTTATATTGGGTTAGAGGCCGCAGCCGTTGCCACAAAAAAAGGTGTGAACGTCACCTTAGTGGAAATGGCAGACCGCATTTTGCAACGCGTTGCCGCCCCCCAAACCTCGGATTATTTTCGTGCGGCACACACGGCGCAGGGCGTCGACATTCGCGAAGGCGTTGGTTTGGATCACCTGATCGAATGCGATGGACGCGTGGGTGCCGCCAAACTTAGCGATGGCAGCAAAATCGAAATTGATTTTGCAATTGTTGGAGTTGGTATTTTACCCGCATCCGAATTGGCAGAGGCCGCAGGCATCACAGAAGAAAATGGCATCAAGGTTGATGAATTTGGTCGCACATCCGCGCCCAATGTCTATGCCGCAGGTGATTGCGCATCCCTCCCCTACAAGGGCGAACGCATCCGTCTTGAAAGCGTTCAAAATGCAATCGATCAGGCGGAAAATGTTGCCGCAAATATCATGGGCCAAGACGTTCCATATGTTCCAATGCCATGGTTCTGGTCAGATCAATACGACATCAAATTGCAGATCGCGGGACTAAATCGCAGATATGACGCCGTGTATGAACGCCGTGATGCAGACAGCGATGCGCAGTCATTTTGGTATTATCAGGGCGATACATTGTTGGCGGTTGATGCAATAAATGATTCACGCGCCTACATGGTTGGCAAGCGCCTGATTGAGATGGGGAAATCCCCCACCCCGCAAGAGGCAATGGATCCTGCAACCAATCTAAAAGCACTGCTGAAAAAGTGAGGATCATCGCAGGAGATTTTCGTGGTCGCGCCCTTGCCTCGGTCGGCAAGGGGGATCAGGCCGCGCATCTGCGCCCCACAACGGATCGTGTCCGCGAAAGCCTGTTTAACATCCTTGGATCAGGCCGATTTGATGACCCCATCACCGATGCACGTGTCCTAGATCTATTTGCAGGCACAGGCGCACTCGGGCTTGAGGCGATGTCGCGCGGTGCAGATCAGCTGTGCTGTGTTGAAATGGGCAGCAAATCCCTCAGCATCCTGCGAAAAAATATTGAAATTTGCGGTGTAACTGAACGCACGCAGTTGAAAAAAATGGATGCAACCCGCCTACCGAAATGCGATGCCGAACCCTATTCCCTTATCTTTCTGGATCCGCCATACAAAAAGGGATTAGGGGAAAAGGCACTGCAAAGTGCCGCGCGCCAAGGTTGGATCGTACCAGATGCCCTAATCATTTGGGAAGAAGGGTCGGAAGTTTCCCCTTCCGATGGGTTTAGTATTCTGGATCAACGCAAATTTGGCGACACGCAGGCCACGTTTTTGCGTTACGCCGAATAAGTTGGATGGAATTTGCCCGCAGGTGACAGGGTAAAGATTTCAAAACCATCTGCGGTCACACCAATTGAGTGTTCAAATTGTGCCGATAAGGAGCGATCACGCGTCACCGCTGTCCAATCATCGGCCAGAATTTTGGTTTCTGGCCGACCCAAATTCACCATGGGTTCTATGGTGAAAAACATGCCCTCTTCCAACACAGGCCCCGTGCCTGCACGTCCGTAGTGCAACACATTTGGTGCGGCGTGAAACACCTTGCCCAAACCATGACCACAAAAATCACGCACAACCGACATGCGGTTTCCTTCGACATAGGATTGGATCGCTTGCCCAATATCACCAAAGGTTGCGCCGGGGCGGACCATTTCGATGCCTTTGAACAGTGCGTCATGGGTCACTTGGATCAAACGTTCAGATTTACGCGGCAGCTTACCCGCAACATACATCCGTGATGTATCCCCATACCAACCATCAACAATCACAGTCACATCAATGTTTAGGATGTCCCCATCCGTGATTTTTTTGTCACCTGGAATGCCATGACAGACAACGTGATTAACACTGATACAAGTGGCGTGCTGATACCCGCGATACCCAATCGTGGCCGAAGTCACGCCATATTCTGCAATCTTTTGTTCGACGAAATTATCAATTGTGGCTGTGGCTTGCCCCGGCTCGATAACCTCGATCACATCATCCAAAATTTTAGCCGCGACTGCCCCCGCCTTACGCATACCTTCAAAATCTGAGGGCGCATAGATATCAATACCGTCTTTGGTTTTGCGGATGCCGTTAAGTTTTGCCACGTTCGTGTCCGATCTGTCGATGTCTTGTGCTTACCTAGCGATCCGCTGAACGAAACGCAACTCTTGGGCCCAAGGTAATTCGGTTGGGGGTGATATCGGCGCGATAGGCGATCACTTCAACCCCAACGCGTTGTGCGGCGCCTAGTGCAGCGGCATAGGTCGGATCAATGTCGGCGGCTATGGAAACCACATCACAATCGGTGCGGTTGACCAAATAAAACATCACCGCACGATGACCTTGTTCAACAACTTTTGACAGTTCTTGCAAATGCTTGGTACCGCGCGCCGTAACGCTATCGGGAAACTCGGCATGACCCGTTGCGCGCGATAGGGTGACGGATTTAACCTCGACAAACGTTTGTTGTCCTGACTGATCTGTCAGCAGAAAATCAATCCTACTTCCTTCGCCATATTTAACCTCTGGGCGGAAATCCTGATTTGCAAATTCTGAAATTGCATTGTTTCCCAGTGCCTCTTTAACGATGCGATTGGCCTGCGCCGTATCAACCAAAACCAGTGTGCCTGTGGTCAATTCCGCGATCCGCCATGCGAATTTCAGTTTTTTCCTAGGATCATCATTGGGTTCGACCCATGCAAGGGTCCCATCATCCAGTAGCCCCATCATCGATCCAGGATTTGCACAATGGGCCGTGACCTCGCGTGCGTCAGGCAACAAAACATCGCTTAGAAAACGTTTATACCTCCGGATCAGCTTTGCGCGGATTAAGGGTGATTGAAACTCCATCGAAACGGTCTATAGCTTGGTAAGTGAATACGAAAGGAACGCTATATGACTAACCCGACCGCTGCAATGATCGTCATTGGGGATGAAATTCTATCGGGGCGGACGCGGGATGCGAATATGCATCACCTTGCAGGCGTTCTAACCGAACATGCGATTGATTTGAAAGAGGTCCGCGTGATTAGCGATGACCCCGCCGCAATCACGTCAGCTGTATCTGCGATGTCAGATGCCTATACATATGTGTTCACCTCTGGCGGGATTGGTCCAACGCATGACGATATAACCGCCGATTGTGTGGCGGCGGCCTTTGATGATCACATCGATGTACGCCCGGATGCGCGCAAACTGTTGGCGGATTACTATGCAGAAACGGGGCGCGAGTTGAACGACGCGCGACTTCGCATGGCGCGCATTCCAGACAGTGCAACCTTGATCGAGAATCCTGTGTCCATCGCACCGGGGTTTGTGGTGAAAAACGTCCATGTCATGGCAGGCGTCCCATCGGTTTTCAAAGCAATGGTTCAAAGTGTTTTACCCACGCTTACAGGCGGCGCGCCCCTGATCAGTGAAACGCACCGTTGCATGCGCGGCGAAGGCGACATTGCGGCCCCCTTGGGTCAAATTGCAGATGAATTTCCAAACCTTTCTATCGGTTCATATCCCTTCCAACAGGATGGGGTTTATGGCACAAACATCGTTGTGCGGGGCACCGACCCTTCAGAGATTAAACGGGCCATAGAAAAGATAGCATATGCAGAAGCAAACTTGGGATGATTTCGGCGATATACTAATCGCGCTTGAAGAAACATGGCCCGCCGTGGCCCGTCACACCATGGACCCGTGGATCATCCGCGATGGGCAGGGGGGCGGCAAACGCGTTTCAGCCGCGACACCAAATTCTTATTGGACGCAAGCAGACATTCAAGCGGCCGAAACGGCCATGCAAGATTTGGGGCAAACGCCCCTTTTCATGGTCATTGATCAAGATCAGGATTTGGACCGCGCTCTGGCAGATGCAGGATACGACATTGTTGATCCCGTGAATATTTATTCCACCTCTGTTGATACCCTGACAACTGAACGGCCACCCAAAGTGTCCATGTTTTCGGTTTGGCCACCGCTTGCAATTGAAATCGACATGTGGGCCGAAGGGGGCATTTCAGATGCGCGTGTCAATGTTATGAAACGTGTTCAGGGTCCAAAAACATCCATTTTGGCGCGCTGGAATGATCACCCCGCCGGGGTTGGATTTGCGGCCGTTCATGGCAAGCATGCCTTTGTTCACGCGGTGGAAATTCGCAGCACGCAACGCCAAAAGGGTGTGGCCAGTTGGCTGATGAAACAAGCCGCCTTTTGGGCCGCAGAACAGGGGGCCAGTCGGCTGAACGTTGCCTGTACCAAGGCAAATATGGCGGCTAACGCGCTTTATCGTTCCATCGGCATGAAAGTTGTGGGAGAGTACCATTATAGAATGAAAGGATAACGGATGAGCGAGAATGATCAGGTTACGGCCCTAAATTTGCCGCCCCTATCACCCCTTCCTGAAAAGACACAAAAATACTTTGATATCTGCCAAGAAAAATTAGGAATGGTTCCGAATGTGTTGGTTGCTCATGCGTTTAACATCGACAAATTGAATGCGTTTACAGCGCTTTATAATGAAACGATGTTGGCCGACAGCGGGCTAAGCAAGCTGGAGCGCGAAATGATCGCGGTCGTTGTGTCCTCTGTGAACAAATGCTTTTACTGTTTGACGGCGCATGGTCAGGCTGTGCGCGAATTGTCGGGCGATCCGATTTTGGGTGAAATGTTGGTCATGAATTACCGCGTTGCGGACCTAAGTGCGCGGCAACGCGCAATGTTGGATTTTGCCGAAAAAATCACAATTGAAAGCCACCGCATCGAAGAAAGTGATCGTGCTGACCTGCGGTCGGTTGGATTTAGTGATCAGGACATTTGGGACATCGCGAATGTCGCGGCCTTTTTCAACATGTCAAACCGCGTGGCCAGTGCCATAGATATGCGCCCAAATGACGCCTATCATGCACAAAGCCGTTAGATCACTTTCCATAGTATTGGCGCTGACCCTAAGCCATCCAGTATTCGCGGGGCTGGATGTCCCCTATCCCATTGGTGTTGAGCGCTTGTTCACAGAGCAAACGGAAAATGGAACACTTCGCGTTCCAGTTGCACCATGGTCGCAACAATCCAGAGTTCCGCATGAAAAGCGCAGCGGCACAGTTACGGTTTCAACGTTTGAATTACTCGGGACATCCATCACACCCGAACAAGTTGCGGCACCCATTCGTCAGGCGTTGCGGGATGCAGAATTTCAAATCACATTGGACTGTATGTCAAACGAATGCGGCGGATTTGATTATCGGGTGAATACACCCATCATTTCACCCCCAAATATGTATGTGAATCTGAGGGATTTTCTGTCCATGACAGGCACCAAGGGATCTGATCAGATTATCAACATCCTAATTTCCAGGATTGGCGAGCGGGTCTATATCCAAGTCCGTCGTGTTGACCCCGCAGCGGACGCGCCTGTGACGACCTCGAAAATCACAACCATCGCCCGACCGAAAATTACAACAACCATGAGCGATCAATTCACCCAAACGGGCGCTGTCACACTTGACGGGTTGGATTTCACCAGTGGCTCCACAAATTTGGGGGAAGGACCATTTTCAATCCTGTCCGAATTGGCGGACTATCTGCGCCAAAATCCAAACACAAAAATTGTGTTGGTCGGTCACAGCGATGCGGTTGGCGGGTTAGAGGGGAATATCGCCATTTCAAAACAACGCGCCGAAGCGGTACGTCAGCGTTTGATTTCAAAATACGGCATTCAAAAATCGCGCATCACAGCCCAAGGAATTGCATATCTGTCCCCACGGGCCAGCAATCAGACACCAGCAGGGCGTGAACAAAACCGCCGCGTGGAAGCGGTGGTTTTGCAATAAACCAGCAGTGATCTGGCACCTTGCGTGCAAAGGTCTGTGCCAAATAATCAATGAATGTACGCACCTTTGTTTGCGTAAATTTACCTGGTGGGTACACCACATAGATCCCTGGGGTTTCTTTTGGCAATTCGGGCATCACATCGACAACACGAACTTCGGCCAATGCAGATGCGTATAAGAAGGATGCCAAATATGCAATCTCCAGACCATTGATCGCCGCATTCAAAAGGGATTGCCCATCATTTACCGTAAAGCTACCCGTTGTACGGATTTGACGTTTTTTTCCCCGTTTACGAGGTCATTTTCCAAACCGCACCATTTGCCTGATTGGTATAATGCAGCAATTTATGCGCGCCCAAATCCCCGATCCGACGCGGGCGACCCACGCCTTGAAGATATCCGTGACTTGCGACCATACAAATTGTGGTTTCCGCGATTTGATGTGCGCGAAGTGAGCTGTCTTCCATCGCGCCCACACGAGTGGCGGCATCATAGCCCTCAGAAATCATTTCGATATAGCGATTGTCCAATTCCAAATTCACGGACACATCTGGAAATTGCGCCAAAAAATCACCCAGCACAGGGGACGAATGCATAGAGCCAAAGTCAGTTGCAAACGACACACTTAGCATCCCAGTTGGTGCCGATTGCATTGAACTGACCAAAGCATCTGCCTCGCCCGCATCGTTCAGCACACTGCGTGCACGATCATAATAGGCCAGACCGATTTCAGTTGGACTAGCACGGCGCGTAGTACGATTTAGCGATCGCGCACCAAGTCGTGTTTCAAGACCGGAAAAATGTTTCGAAACGGCAGATTTTGAAATCCCCATTTTGCGCGCGGCATCTGTAAAACCACCTTGGTCAACCACGGTGGCAAAGGCTTCCATTTCTGTCAAACGGTCCATATTTTCCTCACTTCTTGTTCCACCTTTGTTGCTCCAAACTTGGGCAAGACTGGGGCAGAGGCAGGACAAGATAGAGGTATTTGCAAAGAACCTTAAAGGCTAAGCGCCAGCCGTACCCCCTGATCAATCGCGCGTTTTGCATCCAATTCGACCGCCACGTCCGCACCACCAATCACATGTGGTTCGATGCCGTTGGCAATTAACTCATCTGCAAGGCTGCGTTCGCTTAGCTGACCTGCGCAGAGAACAATCGTATCTGCGGGAATGACACTTGGGTTTTCGCGTGCTTCGCCATGGGAAACGCGCAACCCCTCCTCGGTTATCTCTTCGTAATTTACACCACCGATCATTTTTACGCCTTTCATTTTCAACGTCGAACGATGAATCCAACCCGTTGTTTTTCCAAGGCGTTTTCCTGGACGCTCTGCCTTGCGCTGTAGCAGGGTTACATTGCGTGCAGGGGCGGCGGGTTGCGGGCCCTCGGCCATTAATCCACCACGGAATTCTTCGGGGTCACCAACCCCCCACTCCTTCAACCAGTGGGTCAAATCGGGGGTTTCAAGTGTCGCTGCGTTTGAATGAACAAGGAATTCACTGACATCAAACCCAATACCGCCTGCTCCAATCACAACTACATTGTCACCTGCTGTGACACGACCCTGTAAGACATCAATGTAACCACAAACCTTGTCGCTGTCTTGTCCCGGGATTTCAGGGTCGCGTGGTGTGACCCCAGTTGCCACAACCACTGCATCAAACTCCGTCAAATCGCCAGCGGATACGCGTTGTCCCAACTTCGTCTTCACCCCTGTTTCGGTGATCATGGTTTCAAACCAATCGACCAGCCCCCAAAACTCTTCCTTGCCTGGAACCTGTTTGGCCATGTTCAATTGTCCCCCAATCTTATCTGCCTGATCGAAGAGGGTCACGTCATGACCGACTTGGGCGGCTGTCATCGCGGTGGACAATCCAGCAGGGCCTGCCCCAATAACTGCCACGCGTTTCGCAGCATCGGTTTTTGTTATGGGCAGTTCGGTTTCATAGCAGGCCCGTGGGTTTACAAGACAAGAACTAATTTTTCCGCCAAATGTATGATCCAAGCAGGCTTGGTTACAGGCGATACAGGGCGTGATGGTATTGCCCTGCCCCGCTGCCGCCTTGGCCACGAAATGGGGATCGGCCAGAAAGGGGCGTGCCATACTGACCATATCCGCGCATCCATCTGCCAACACCTCTTCGGCAACTTCGGGTGTGTTGATGCGGTTTGATGTGATGACGGGAATGGACACCTTACCCATCAGTTTTTTCGTCACCCAAGCGAATGCCGCGCGTGGAACGGATGTTGCGATTGTTGGGATACGCGCCTCGTGCCAACCAATCCCTGTATTGATGATCGTTGCACCCGCGGCCTCAATCGCTTGGGCCAATTGCACCACCTCTTCATGGGTTGATCCATTGGGGACCAAATCAATCATCGACAAACGATAAATAATGATGAAATCCGTGCCAACCGCCGCGCGCGCACGCCGCACAATTTCAACAGGCAATCGCATCCGATTTTCATACGACCCGCCCCAACGATCCGAGCGTTTGTTTGTGTGGGTCACAAGGAATTGATTAATAAAATACCCCTCGGACCCCATGATTTCGACACCATCATAGCCTGCAGATTTTGCACGCTGCGCTGTCGCCACAATATCGCTGATTTGTTTTTCAATGCCCTCTTCATCCAATTCCTTGGGCGGAAAGGGCGAAATGGGTGATTTTACCGCGGATGGTCCCACACATTCAGGGCCATAGGCATAGCGCCCCGCATGCAAAATCTGCATCGCAATTTTGCCGCCTGCCTGATGAACGCGGTCTGTAACGATTTGATGATTGGCAATATCAGTTTCATCAAACAACCCTGCCGCTCCAGGAAAAACGCCGCCTTCGCGGTTGGGCGCAATACCACCTGTCACCATCAATGCAACGCCGCCGCGCGCGCGTTCAGCGTAAAATTCAGCGACCCGGTTCCAATCTTTCGTCTCTTCCAAATTGGTGTGCATCGACCCCATCAGGACACGATTTTTCAACGTGGTGAAACCAAGATCTAATGGCGCAAGAAGATTGGGGTATGATTGGGACATTTGGGTGCTCCGAACGATAAAGTACCCGCGCAGTATGTCCAATTCATGTGTATTTTGTCACCTGTAACGCGGCGGCACCTAGCCCGCGTTTTGGATATGTCTGCGAAATGCCCGTATCAGAATTTCCAACTCTTCCCGCAACAGGGCAACTTCGGCCTGCAGATCATATTCCATTGCGCGACCTGCCGAGATGCAAAAACTGCCTACAGGAACTGAATTGCCCTCAACGAAAATCAAAAAGGTTTAAACGCCATCCCCAATCGCATGATTGGGAATTGGGATATCAATCACCCATTCACGATCACTGGGGCCTGCAGATATGCGAGTGCCCTCGACCACCGCGCCATTCAATTCAACGCTGAATGTTGGAGAGGCGCCAGATTTTTCCGCCGTCAAAAGACCGCGCCACATCCCATTTGAAAAATCAATTTCATCCAACTGCATGTCGCGTCCTACCTAAAATTTTGCTCTGGGACGGCGATAAAACACCAGGCCCGAAATTTTTGCGCGGTTCATCGAAGGATCATCAAATATCAGATCAAGCCACACATTTTCAACACGTGCCTCATGCAGATCACAATACCCCAAGTCAAACTCTAGGTAGAGGCGGTTCGCATCAAGTGGGATTTCCTGCAATAACTCTTCTACATTTGAACCATGTTTATATTTAACCGCATGAAAACAGGCATTGGGTGATCCAATGGCAGTTTGCCTTCCACTTCAAAAATGTGGTTTTTCGTCAATCCAGTTGCAGCTTCGCTGGGCAAATCAATCGCCAATGACAGGAAGGATCCCTTAAATTCATAGGTTTCAACAAAGAGGCCAAAGGGGGCCAAATCATCGACACCCATGTTCTTAAACTGGCGCACGATTAACTCTGGATCATTGTCATTGTGGTGGACGGCAATGGACGTGCCCACGCCATGGCGGGCGGATTTCACCACAGAACTCATTTGCCCAAGCCGCGTGGCAAAAACATCTGGACGCCAAACCCAATCTGCATCATCAGGCATCTTCATCTGTGTTTTACCCTGTCGCAGTTGATCGGTACGACGATCGGCGTGCATGATGACAGTATCAAGGGAACGACGCAAATCAGCAGCGCGGCTGCGCAGTGAAATAACATTTTCCAATGAAAACGTGTCAATGCCACGCTCTAGCCCGCGCCAAACCGCAGCGCCCCGAGCCAAAGCAAATTCCATAAAGATACCCAAACTTCACGCATCACCTTTGTAATCGTTTACACCACATTTGATTCTGGCACCCCCGACTTAGATCACCAACATGGCAATTTCATGGCCGCAGTTTGGGCCGCACCATTGGATCAGTTGGAAGGTAGCGAACAAACTGAGGCATTTTCGACGAATCCGTGGTAACTCCCTTCAAAAGCTGTGCCAAAACATGTCGTGCCATAAAATCTGTGTTGGGAGCGCGCGCACGTGCATAAAGGTTTGCCATAATCACATATCCGTCCTTTTGCGTAATCATTCTGTTGAATTCTGGTTGCAGGTATTGATCGTTCAAATCGGCTTTCAAACGGGCATAGATCGCTCCTTCTTTCTCAACGATGCGCTGCCCCTTTGCCCCAAACCCCGCGGCCTGAATCAGTGTTTCAGTTGCTAGCGGATTGTCTGGATCGATGGGGTAATGCGCAACCGTCAACAAACGGGATCGATCATAAGCACCAAAACAGGTCACAAAAACACCAAATCCCCTGGCTTCCTCCTGATAGGTTTGTGCATCCGTTGCACAAAACCCCTGCGGTGCAGAATATTGAATGCCGCTGCGAAATGGAATGTCAGTGTTGGTGGGAACAGCACTCGCATTCAAAAAGCGGATCGTGTCCATACCCCCGCATCCCGCCACAGCAGCCATCAGAACGACAGGGCCCCCAAGTTTTCGAAACAGTTTCAACATTTACCTTGACTCACTCGGGATCAGGGCACCATAGCGCCGACGCGCCCAGATGGAATAGAGGACGATTTCAACTAAGGTGATCAAAATCATCGACAGTCCCAATGTGGCAGACTTTGGCGCGATGGTAGATAGCCAAAGTGCCGCGCCCGATCCAATGGGCGTGTCCCCCTGACCGATGATCAATATTGCAAAGATGTTGACAGCAAAATGAATACCCATCGCCATCGCAATGTTTCCCCGCCACAGGGTAATGAAACACAGGATCATGCCTGTCACCGTCGTATTCAATACATAAAGCACGGAATTGAACCCATAGGTGATCGGATCAAGATGAGCCAAACCAAACAAAAATGATGGAACATAAACCGCCCAAAACAAACGCGCCTTGCGCGAATAAATCAATCGCAACAGATAGCCACGGAAAAACAATTCCTCTGCGCCAATTTGCAGAAAAACCAGGACGACCAAGGGCAGCAAATAGAACAGCCAATCCATTGTCGAAATCGCACCGTTGCGCGTGTATGGGGGTGTCCCCATGACCCAAGTCGTCGCAAATACCAGCAGTTCCACCAGAAGCACGATCACAAATATATAGGCAAACGCCACGCGAAAATCCGACCATCGAATTTTTCCTGATCGGCCATAAAGGTGCGGGATTGAAAATCCAAACAGCACGCGTGTTACAGCACCCGTACCCAACCAAATCGGGATAAATGACGCCAAAAACAGAATAAGCGTTATTTGGGAAGATTGGGTCAAATCAATTCCAGCCATTCCGTTCAGGAAAAATCCAACACCAAATAGGCCCAGTCCGTAAATCGCGACAATAATCACGGCACCAACTAGAATGCGCCAAACAGCAAATGTTTGATCCATTTGATAACCTGTCGACATCCCTACTCCCAATTTTGATAACTTTCCCCGCTTTATCCACCCTAGTTCACAACACATGCAAAGACCAATTAGTGGATTTCATATTTTTTGCATCGTTGAAGAATTGCAATTCTGTCGCAACACGCTTATTTGTCGTAAAAACATGGGACTTATGGGATTAGGTAATGAACTGGATCAACAACTATGTTCGCCCGCGCATTAATTCGATTTTTTCGCGTCGCGAGGTGCCTGAAAACCTATGGTCCAAATGCGATGAATGCGGCACCATGCTGTTTCACCGCGAACTTTCGGACAATCTGAACGTTTGTACGCAATGCGGGCATCACATGGCGATTTCGCCACGTGATCGATTTACTGGGTTGTTTGACGGTGGCATTTTCGTTGAAATCGATGTCCCACAACCTGTGACGGACCCGCTTGGGTTTAAGGATCAGAAAAAATACCCTGACCGCATGAAGGCGGCCCAAAAGAAAACCGATGAAAAAGAGGCAATGTTGATTGCCGAAGGTGAAATTGGGCGCACCCCCATCGTTGCCGCAGCCCAAGATTTCAGTTTCCTTGGTGGGTCTATGGGCATGTATGTTGGCAATGCCATCATCGCTGCCGCAGAACGTGCCGTTGAACTGAAACGTCCGCTGATCCTATTTTCTGCGGCAGGTGGCGCACGGATGCAAGAAGGTATTCTAAGCCTGATGCAAATGCCCCGCACCACGGTGGCGGTTCAAATGCTGAAAGAGGCGAACCTACCCTATATCGTTGTTTTGACACATCCGACAACGGGCGGTGTCACAGCATCCTATGCGATGTTGGGCGATGTTCAAATCGCAGAACCCAACGCGCTAATTTGTTTTGCAGGTCCACGTGTGATCGAGCAGACCATCCGAGAAACATTGCCCGAAGGGTTCCAGCGCGCCGAATACCTTTTGGACCATGGTATGTTGGATCGTGTGACCCCGCGCACAGAATTGCGCGAGGAATTGATTACGATTGTGCGCATGCTGATGAAAAAATCACCTGCGATCAAAGGTGATTTGCCCGCGCCCGCCGCGCAATCTGATGACACCCCTGCCTAATGCGAAAAGTCAGCATTCATGACAACTCAAACATCTGATCACATCCTGGAACGGATGATGGCCCTGCACCCCAAGGTGATTGATTTAACCTTGGATCGCATGTGGCGCCTTCTTGAAAACCTTGGAAATCCGCAAAATGATTTGCCCCCCGTAATCCACATTGCGGGCACGAATGGCAAAGGATCCACCCAAGCGATGATCCGCGCGGGATTAGAGGCGGCAGGTAAAAAGGTGCACGCCTATACCTCACCCCATTTGGCACGGTTCCATGAACGCATTCGTCTGGCGGGCGCGTTGATTGACGAAGATCACCTAACCGAAATTTTGGACGAATGTTACGCCAAAAACGGTGGCGAAACGATCACGTATTTTGAAATCACGACCGCGGTCGCGATATTGGCGATGGCGCGCACACCTGCGAACTATACCTTGTTAGAGGTGGGCTTGGGTGGCCGATTGGACGCCACAAACGTGATTGATCAGCCGCTGCTTAGCATCATCACCCCAATCTCTATCGATCATGAACAATTCCTTGGCAATACCCTGACAAAAATTGCGGGGGAAAAGGCGGGGATCATCAAACGCCGTTGCCCCGTGATCGTGGCCCCACAACCCGAAGAGGCCATGGACGTGATCGAGACAACCGCCGCACGTCATCACGCCCAAATCATCGCCCAAGGGCAGCATTGGCACATTGACACAGAACGTGACGGGTTGATGTTTCAGGACGAAACAGGCGTGGTCCAATTACCGCTCCCCAATTTGCCAGGTGATCACCAAATTGAGAATGCGGGAACGGCCGTTGCGGCCCTGCGCCACCTTGGGTTCAACGATGAGGTTTGCGAAGCCGCCGTGTCGCAGGCCCATTGGCCCGCCCGCATGCAGAAATTGAAGACAGGCCCAATCATTGACAGCGCACCAGATGCTGAAATTTGGCTGGATGGTGGACATAACCCCGCCGCGGGTCAGGCGATTGGACATCATTTGGGAACCCTAGCCAAACGCCACACCTATTTGATCTGTGGCATGCTGAACACCAAAGATATCAGCGGCTATTTGAACCCCATTTCGCCCCATGTCGAAAAACTGATCGCTGTTTCCATTCCGGGTGAAATGAACACACTGCCCGCCGCGGATACCGCAGCGGCCGCAGGTGAAGCGGGAATACAGGCAGAAACGGCAGATGACGTATTAAGCGCCACGCGCGAAATCGTGAAAAATGATCCAAATGCCCGCATATTAATCTGCGGATCCCTGTATTTGGCGGGAAATATCCTGCGAAATCACGCGTGACTCGAAAAAGATTCGTTTTAGCGAATCACTTTTGTTGACTGATTCGCTGCACTCTGCATATATTGTAGTTAAGCGGGGCTGCATCACAACTGGTTGAGGGCAGCTTGGCTTATGGATGAGGTTTGCATACAGGCAAAAAAGCTCGGTTCCTTAGGGAACCGAGCTACAAATCCGTATAGAACATATAAAGATTGAGTTCGCAGTTTGGGGTAAGGGCTATGTTGCGGACGCTGGTTATTGGAACCATTTTTTTATCTATTACGATTGCGCTATTGGCGCTTCAACCTGCACCGCGATCTGACCGATTTGTGGCACCTGTGGTAAGCGAGGCGCCCGCAGCCCCCGTTGTTGAAGAAATCGCCGCAACGCGTGCAGATACCAATTTGATGACGGCCCCCATCACCGTGCCCTCTGTGCCCAAACCCGTCGCCCCAAAACCCATCGTGGCAGAGGTGAATACGCCCAGCACACCAACAACGATCAAAGGGTTGCAAGAATTGGTGAGTGTCGCGCTGACCCAAGGCATGACGGAACAAGAAATTGATCAATTGATCGTTCAGGCGGTGGATCATGGCACGTTAATCATTCCCGACACACTACGCAGATCCGATGGACGGCCCAACACAATGGCGATGCTGGCGACATTGGTTGACGCGACCACCCCAACCACGCCGACCCTGACACGCGATGTTGGAAACACTTATGTCGTGCGCCCAGGTGACAGTTTGGCGTCAATCGCGGTGAAATATTACGGATAAACCGCTGCGGTGAATGATATCTTTTGGACCAACAAAGATCGACTAAGTGATCCAGATCAATTGCGGGTTGGACAGACAATTTTCCTACCCCTGATGTAATCAGCGGCCCCAATCCGCGCCTTGCATTTCATTTAATCGACTGGCTGTGCGTTCAAATTCAAAAACGCCCTCACCCTCAAGATATAGCATTTCTGGACGCGCCGCGGCAGAGCAGATCAGTTTGATGTTCGCCTCATACAGCGTGTCAATCAACGTCACGAACCGCTTTGCCTCATTAAAATTGCTGCGGCCAAGCTGCGGGATATCGTCGATCATCATCAAACGCAGTTGTTCACAATAGGCCAAATAATCCCCCGGCCCCAAGTTTTGTCCGCACAGATCAAAAAACGCAAACCGCCCAATCCCGCTGTGGAACGCAGGGATGCGCAGCGCACGCCCCTTGTGCGTAATTGTAAATTCCTTGGCCTGACCAAGCGTTAAATCCTGCCAGATCGCATCCATCTGCGCGCGTGTGTCTGGGGAAATCGGGGTGAAATAGGTTTCTTCACCCTTTAGCCTATTTTGCCGATAATCCGTATCGCTGATGATTTCTTTGACGACCAATTTCTCGGAAATCAAATCAATAAAGGGCAGGAACAATTGACGGTTCAAACCGTCCTTATACAAATCCTTAGGGATGCGGTTGGATGTCGTGACGATCACAACGCCCGCCTCAAACAGTTTTTCGAACAATCGGCCAACGATCATAGCATCGGCGATATCTTTGATCTGCATTTCATCAAATGCCAACACACGAACGCTGTCTGACACGGCTTTGGCTACAGGGTCAATCGCGTCCTTTGCACCACCTTTTCGTGCCTCATGCAGGGCATTTTGTATTTCCTGCATAAAGGCGTGGAAATGAACCCGCCTATTGGGAACGGCCAAGCTTTCGACAAACAAATCCATCATCATGGATTTACCGCTTCCGACCCCGCCCCATAAATACACACCCTTGGGTGGCGGGGGCGCTTTGCGAAAAAAACCCTTTTTGACTGGCTGAGCTAGCGCTGCCCTGGTCCGTTCAAATTCAGGCAATATTGCGCGCTGAGCAGGGTCGTCGCGCAAAACACCCGCGTCGACACGACTTTGATATAGGGTCAATAAATCCATGCGCGCTGATTAACGGCTAGTTCGAAATTAGGGAAGGGATTTTTGATGGCTAGGTAATAGACATCAAGCTTGCCGCTTCGAATGTGACAACTCAAACGCAATTACAAACCGTGACAGGATTGGGAATGGGGTATTGTACGGACGATATTTTTGCGCAAGCAGTGCCGCCAAAGCAGTGTCCAACGCTTACCCAAACGCTTGAAATTGAAATACTTGTCGCGGATACTACCAATATCGTATCGTTCCGAGAATTCCCCCCAAATTGATTGTTGATGCAAAGCGCCGCAACGAAATTTCAGCGCCTGCTAAAAATAACTTGCCTTTGGGGTTTGTCTGAACCATGCACAATTTAACATCCCCAGTATGGAGCGAAGCATGCAGTCAAAGGCCCCCTTGTTCACCCCCGTCCTATTGGTTGGTTGCTGTATCATTGTGGTCAGCTTCGCGGTGCGCGCCTCTTTTGGGGTATTCCAAATCCCAATTGCCGATGGATTTGGTTGGTTGCGTTCGGAATTTTCACTGGCCATCGCAATTCAAAACCTTGCTTGGGGAATTGGTCAACCGATTTTTGGGGCCATCGCCGAACGTGTCGGTGATCGCAAGGCCATTATTCTCGGCGCGTTGATGTATGCGGCGGGACTTGTCCTGTCCTCTTTTGCAATCTCGCCTCAGGCCCATCAAATGTACGAAATCCTTGTTGGTTTTGGTGTAGCAGGCACGGGTTTTGGCGTCATTTTGGCCGTTGTTGGCCGCGCCAGCAGCGATGAACATCTTTCGATGTCTTTGGCCATCGCCACCGCCGCAGGCAGCGCTGGGCAGGTGATTGGCGCACCCTTGGCGGAATATCTGCTGACATTGATGAGTTGGCAAAACGTCTTTATCGTCTTTGCGGCGATGATCCTGTTCACATTGCTGTCCCTGCCCATGATGAAAAGCCCCAAGGCCGCAACCCGCCAAGAATTGGAAGAAAGCATGGGCGAAATCCTGGTCAAGGCGCTAAAAGATCCGAGCTATACCATGATATTCCTTGGGTTCTTTAGTTGCGGATATCAATTAGCCTTTGTCACCGCGCACTTCCCCGCTTTTGTTACCGAATTATGCGGACCGATTATGCCAGGCGGGGCGCTTCATTCCATGGGGATCACCACCACATCTGCGCTCGGCGCGGTGGCGATTTCACTGATTGGATTCACCAACATCCTCGGTACATTGCTGGCGGGGTATCTGGGAAAACGCTATACCAAAAAATATCTGCTTAGCGCGATTTATACGGGTCGCACGGTAATCGCCGCATGGTTCATCATGGCGCCGATGACACCAACAACGGTCCTTATCTTTTCTGCGGCCATGGGATCGCTTTGGTTGGCGACTGTTCCCCTGACCAGCGGTCTGATCGCGCATATTTATGGATTGCGGTATATGGGAACGCTTTATGGGATCGTCTTCTTTTCCCACCAATTGGGCAGCTTTGCGGGCGTCTGGTTAGGCGGTAAGATGTATGATGTGTATGGCGATTACACAATGGTTTGGTGGGTTGGCGTTGGGGTCGGCGCATTCAGCGCCCTGATCCATCTGCCCGTCAACGAAAAACGCAGTACACAGCCCGCCTAATCAAAGGCCGCCATCATGGCGTCCGTATGGGTATAGGTCACACCGTGGCCTGCTCCCTCAATCACGTGATGGCGTACTTTGGGGTTCCAAGCCTCTAGCTGATCTTTGGCAGAGAGAGGTATGACAACATCATCAGCGCCCCAAATCGCATGTATATCCAAATCATAATAGGCGATGCGTTGATGATCCTCTTTCGTATCATTTGCCAATGCCCCGCGCAGGGATGCCAAGACAGATGGGATAAAGCCGCGATATTGTAATTCTTTTTGTTGGCGATCCACGACAAATGGGACCGTGTTGTCCAAGGCGCGTTCAACCTCGCAACCGCGGCGATGCTGCGTCGCATATGTAGTCATAAACACCCAATCCCCGATGATGGGCACCTCGCGCACCAATTTTGCGGTCCACCCCAATTCATGCCCCATACCCGCAGGGGCAAGCAAAAATAATCGTTTGATCATTTTGGGATGGATCGCGGCATAGGCGGTAACAACCCATCCTCCCATGGAATACCCCACAAGATCAAAGGGAGTGTCGATGTTTAGGTGTTCCAACAACTCTTCTAAGTGGGACACGAAAAACGCGCGATCTTGATTGCCTTTGGGGCGGTCCGAATATCCGCGGCCATAGTGATCATAGACCAAAACGCGATGCCCACGTTCCACCAAACGTTTGGCCAATCCTTCATAAACAAATGAGGGCGTGGTCAACCCATGCACACAAACAACCAATGGGCCATCAACAGGGCCGTGAAATTGAAAATGGGTTATTCCGTTGGACAGCGATGCAAATTCACCCGGCGCATCTGCACGTGCCTGCGCATCCATGGGGATCCGACGCCACTCAATAATGAAGGGGGCCGCCAAAATGGTCATAACAATTAGGAACAGGATCATTGCGCCGCCTTCCATTGTTGTAGGATATAATCCGCCGTCATCAAATCTAAATGGGCACCCCCCCCGTTTTTAAACAATGTGATTTCATCGTCGGTGCAGCGTTTGAAATCATTCGGCTGATAATAATCTGCCCGCACATGTTCAGGGGTTATCACCCCATCGGCCAAGGGAATTTTAAGTTCGCCAATATGATCCAGTGTTGTTGCATAGCTGTCGACAAAAACCGATGATTGCAGCAGCGCCTGATCATCCACCTCTCGCATATCGGGGCGATACGCGCCGATCAAATCAATGTGCTGCCCGGGTTGAAACCAATCGCCGCGCAACACAGGTGTCGTGCTCATCGTGGCAGAGGTGATGATATCGGCCATCGCAACAGCAGACGGCAAATCCTGTACCGCGCGTGTGTTTGGGTATTTGGCGGCAAATGCCTCGGCCGTTGTTGCGGTGCGGTTCCAGATCAGGAATTCCGCATCAGGAAACCCCGCACCGTAGGCCGCGCGCAGGGAATGCCCAACCGTGCCTGCGCCAACAATCAGGATGCGTTTAGACTCGGGTCGCGCAAGTTTTAGGGCCGCGCATAAACTGTCGCCCGCGGTTTTCCATTTTGTGACCAGATGAAAATCAACCAAGGCGGCAAGCGCACCTGTTTCATCCGAAAACAGGCTAACACCCCCGTTGATCATGGGCCGATTATTTTTTGGGTTATCTGGAAAAACGGTTGCGCATTTCACGGCCAACCCCAACCCGTCAATCCACGCGGATCGATTCAGCAGGGTGTCGCCACCTCGATAAAGGAACGTGTCCGATATTTCAGCGCGGGGCAATTCGTGCCCGTGATCAAATGCCTGACACAGCCCCAACCAATCAAGGTTCGCCTGTCCCTCTTCAAATGAAATTTGCACAACGCTCATCTGCTGTCCTCCTATCCATATAGAAACGGGGATAGGGTGGATGAGCAAGCGCAAATGCACTCATTTGTGTTTGAACCGGCTCTCTGCGCAAAACACGCAGCGCACCGACGTAACACCGATGTGAAACAGATGCCTATTTTTGGTCCTTTTTCGCTGGGTGCGACACCCGAAATTTATCGGGAATTGGCATTCGATTAACGGCGTCCACTTCGTAATCCAATATTTTGTTCAAACGCGCCTTCAAATCTTCGGCTGGAATTGCATCTTTGACGCGACATAAGTAACCGTTAAAACTACGATCGCGCCAACCCGTTGGGTTCAAAACCGTTTCGCGCAGGGTTTTTGATGGGATCGTACCAGTATAAACGGACACGCCGCCCAATCTGAATTTGGGATCAATCACCAAAACCTTGCGTATTAGCTTTCCTGCCTGAATGGCCGCTGCCGATGACAATTAGATCGTAGTCCATGGGTTTCCTAGTCGTTTACCCGATTTTCCCCAAAAGCGCATTTGCGTGAAATTCAATGTGATCGGGCATGAAGGTGGAAACAAAGAAATAGCTGTGATCATATCCATCCTGCAGACGAACGATTGCCGCCGCCTTTTGTTCCGCAACCGCAGAAGCAAAGGCCGCTGTTCCCAACAGATCATAGAATTGATCAGATGTTCCCGTATCAATCAGGATAGGACATGTCGCACCCTTTTCACGCATCAGGCAGGTTGCATCGTGTTTTGCCCATGTTGTTTCATCCTGTCCCAGATAGGCGCCCAACTGCTTCCGCCCCCAATCCGACTGTGTGGGATTACAAATTGGCGCAAATGCAGAGACCGAAGCGTAATGCCCAGAGTGACGGAGGGCCAGCGTCAACGCCCCATGTCCCCCCATAGAATGGCCCGTAATGGATTGGCGCGACATATCAATGTTGAAATTTTCCGCAATCACGGATGGCAATTCCGCGCTGATGTAATCCCACATTTGAAAATGGGGGGCCCATGGATCTTGGGTCGCGTTGACATAGAACCCCGCCCCCTGACCCAGGTCATAGGCCTCATCATCGCACACGCCTTCACCCCGCGGAGAGGTGTCAGGAAAAATCAATGCAATCCCTGCCTCTGCCGCCCAGGCCTGCGCACCCGCTTTGACCATTGCGTTTTCATGCGTGCAGGTTAACCCAGACAAATACCACAAAACGGGAACTGGGCCGCTGACGGCCTCTTCTGGCAGAAACACCGCAAAAGTCATGTCGCACTGACACGCTTTGGATGAATGACGATAAACGCCCTGTGTTCCGCCAAAACATTTATTCTCGGACAAAGTTTCCATTTCCAATCCCTTATTTTTCGTTTTGCATGGATGGTTCTCGCCCCATACTCAAGTGCGATTACCAGAATCATAACTTTGCCTCAGCTTACATCATGGATGTAACGCCAAAGCATGGTTTTGTTTTATAGTTTAAACGTAAAGTGCACTGACCCAAGCGATCACAGCCGACACCGTAACGATGCTAAACGCCGTCGACACAAGAATTGATGCAGACACGCGTTGTGGCGCGACACCGTAATGTTGCGCCTGAATATAGACATTCCCCGCCACTGGCAGCGCACTGGCTGCGATCATGACGGCGGCGGCATAGGGTTCAACCTCAAACAGGTTCAGCGCGCAAAATGCAATCGCCGCAGGATGCAAAATCAGTTTACAGAAGGATAACCACCCTGCGACTTCTATTCGTTCTGCGGATTTTGACGCGAGCGATGCGCCAATCGCAAACAAGGCCCCAGGCGTGGCAGCCGACCCCAAGATGGTCATGAATTCATTCACGGGTTGCGGGATTGGCAAAGCAAACGCCGCCCACAAAAGCCCAGCCACAATCGAAAGAATCATCGGATTTTTCAACAACCCCATGATCAAAACACGGATGATCCCCAAACTCATCCGTCCATCGCGGGTTCCAACGATAACCATGACAACGATGGATCCAAAAACCAGCAGATCAATGGCCAAAACCATCATCACATAACCAACCGCAGCTTCGCCCATCAAAAGCGCCAGCATCGGAATACCCAAAAACCCCACATTGCCAATGATGGAACATTGTGCCTCAATCGCGGCCTCGGTTATTGCGACACGACGATAAAGCGCAACCAACCCTGCCAGTAGATAAACGACAACTGATCCCAGCAGGTAGGCAAAGACAAAATTCCAATCGAATAAATCGCCCAACGATAGGTTTGACGAGAACCGAAACAACATCGCGGACAATGCAAAATAGAATACGAATTTCGTTAAATAGGCGGTCGCCTCTTCGGTGAAAAAACGTGTGACACCAGATATATAGCCAACGCCAATCAACGCGAAGAAGGGGAGAGTTTTTAGAAAAATTTCATACATAACCCAGCCTTAGCACTTGGCCCGTGCGGGTCAATCGAAATCAGCCGCTGCCGATCAACGCGCCTGCGGCAAAGACCAAGGCACCGCCCAAAACCACCTGAAACGTCGCGCGCAAAAATGGGGTTTGCATGTATCGGTTCTGTATCCAAACAATCGCCCAAAGTTCGACGAACACGACGAAAATCGCGATGCTGGTTGCCAGCGCAAAGTCCGGGATCAAATAGGGCAGCGCATGGCCCAAACCGCCCAATGTTGTCATGACACCCGCCGCGATCCCCCGTTTGATTGGCGAGCCGCGCCCAGAGATGACGCCATCATCACTGGCCGCTTCGGTAAAGCCCATCGAAATCCCTGCCCCAACCGAGGCCGCAAGTCCAACAAGGAATGTGGTCCATGTATCTTGGGTTGCAAAGGCCGTTGCAAAAATCGGCGCAAGGGTCGAAACCGACCCATCCATAAGCCCCGCTAACCCAGGTTGCACCCACGTCAGGATGAATTGACGGTTTGCTGTTTCTTCCTCTTCTTCACCTTCTTGGCGCACCTGTTCTTCTAAATCTGTTGCGTGTCGATGATGTCCTGCCTCTGCTGCCGCCAGATCACCTAGAAGTTTACGCGTATGCGCGTCTTGCGTGTGTGCGGCGGCGGTCAGGTAGAAGCGTTCCGCGCGCTTTTCCATGTCTGCAGCCTCGGATCGCATTTGATCAAGGCTCAGGGTATCCG
>JAFMKS010000070.1 GCA_017852835.1 Paracoccaceae bacterium | reverse complement strand
TTTGGTGTGTTTTTGAATCCTACACGCATAGCGTTAGTGTGCAAAAATTAAGTCAGCGATATTATTTTTGAAAGTGGTGCCCGGGGGCGGAGTCATTATGTCGCGCTATTTGATTTGTAATGCCTAAAGTTTTTGGTATTGCGCCCCATAATGTACTGGCCTGCAGAAATGACATCTTCGGCAGTGTCTGACGCGCCAAAGTCGCGTGGATCGATTGGTGTTTCGCTTGCAGGATCACAAAAGACGGGGATAGAATACCGATTGGTTGGATTTCGATTGATCACGCGGTGCACTGTCGATGTCAGGCGTCCACCGGTCCAACGTTCCAACAGATCACCGATATTGCAAACCAAAGTTCCCTGAACGGGTGGCGCTTCGATCCAGTCCCCCGTAGGGTTGCGCACCTGTAATCCGCCCTGCATATCCTGCATCAGAATCGTTAAAACACCAAAATCCGTATGCGCTGCGGCGCCCAAACGTTTTTGCGCGATGTCTTGGACGCTCATCGGAGGATAATATACCAACTGCCCTCGCCCCAACGGAGTTTCATAGGCCTGATCAAAGAATGTTTTTGACTGCCCCAAACCATGTGCCAAAGCCGACAGAACCCGACGCCCCAGTGAAATGACCTGTTGATAATAGGGCCAAATCCCTTCTTTCAAAAACGCAGCTTCATTTTTGGGCCATTGATTGGGATATACCATTGGTGGGCGTTTGTCAGAATCGCTGGGCATATTTGCTTCTTCCCATCCCCAAAAAAACACCTCTTTTGCATCGTGCGTTGCTGCGCCCTCTAATTTAGCAAGGCCCGATTGCATCCATCCGCGTTGATGTGTGTTGACGGTGACTTGGCCTTTCACATTAGTCGGTAAATCAAAAAACCGACGCGACGCAGCAAAAGCCTGATCCATCACATCTGTGGAGATTCCGTGATCGCTTAAATAGAAAAATCCAACACGGTGTGCCGTTTCGACCAGAACATGCGCGATTCTTTCAAACCCCTCTTCAGTGTCCAAACCCGACAAACTGATGATTGGGATTTCATCAAAATCTGTTTTTTGTGCGGGTGCGTAGTGATCGATATCCATGGTGCATTCCTATAAATATTGGGGGGCAATCGTATTGGGCGCGATACATTCAATTGCAGATAAGATGTCGATAATTCGGACGTTGCTGTCGTGCCGCATCTGAGGTTTGTAGGGCGGCAAATTTGTGCATTCCAATATCACTGTTTCCGTTGTGGGCATAACAGCAAGTGCGAAATCAGCAACAACAGCATTGACCACATCCGAAGCATCAAAGCAGTCTGGGACATCCTCTTCAATCCGCTGACGCAGGGGATTATTAGGACGCAGGCCCACAACTCGAAAATCATTTGCGCGATACGGATTTGGGAAATGTGCCTCAACCAAACGTGTTGCATCAAAAGTCAGCACACTACTGCGATCGGCTCCTTTTATCACATCCAGATCACTTAGCCTGTTCAGAACCGAGGCGATAATAGGTTTGGGTGTGATACTTTGCAATTGATCTTGAAAGGGTGAAAGAAACCCGCATGAAGTCACGACAACGTCACCTGTTGCCCGCTCAATCGCGTTTAGGAATGGATCAAGATCAATTTGCCCGGGCTGATCTGTGACAATATTTGCAACACTGGCACACGGAATACGAATAATCTCTGGGTCGTGCAGATAACTTTCAGCGCATCCAACGTCACCTGGCACGCGGCAGAACCGCGTATCCAGTTGTAAAACGCTGACACGTGCCACGCACTAGTTCCGCTGACGAATATTTTCAGGCAACCATGTTGCCAGTTCAGGGAAAATCACAAGGATCACAACCATCAACAACATCAGCCCCACCATCGGAATGGCCGTTTTTGCGATATATCCGATTTCATGCTTGGTCATCCCCTGCAAGACAAAAAGGTTGAACCCAATCGGTGGCGTTACTTGCGCGGTTTCAATAACTACAACCAAGAAGATGCCAAACCAAATCACGTCAATTCCTGCGGCACGTATCATGGGTTCGACAATGGCCATCGTCAAAACCACCGAGGAGAGGCCATCCATGAACATTCCCAAGATAAGGTAAAAGACCGTCAACACCGCAATCAATGCTACAGGGGAAAGGTTATATCCTTCGATCAATTCAGCCATAGCGCGCGGCAATCCAGTGAAGCCCATAGACAACGACAGGAATGCAGCCCCCATCAGGATCAGGGCAATCATCGCGGATGTACGCGTCGCTCCCATAAGGCTTTGGGAAAAGCTGGCCCAATTCAATGATCCTTGCGCCGCCGATAAAATCAATGCCCCCATCACGCCCACGGCTGCGGCCTCGGTCGCGGTCGCATAGCCAAGGTACATGGATCCGATCACCACAAAAACCAACCCCATCACAGGCAACAAAAACACGCTTTCACGGATCATTTTAAAAAAGGACATTTTTGGCTCAGGCGTGGGACGCGTTCCCCTACCGAAGAAGTGCCAAAACACGATATAGGCCATAAATAGACCTGACAAAACTAACCCAGGGAAAACACCCGCCATGAAGAGCTTGGTGATGCTTTCGTTAATGGTCACGCCATAGACGATCAGGGTCAGCGATGGAGGGATCATCAACCCCAAGGTCGCAGCACCTGCCAATGTGCCAATGATCATGTGTTCAGGATAACCACGCGCACGCAATTCGGGGATCGACATTTTCCCCACCATGTTCAACGTGGCCGCCGACGATCCGGATACCGCCGCGAAAATCGTGCATCCCGCAATATTTGTATGCAGCAATCCACCCGGCAAAAAACGCATCCACGGCGCAAGGCCGCGAAACATATCTTCGGACAAGCGCGTTCGATACAGAATTTCACCCATCCAAATGAACAGGGGAAGTGCGGTCAATGTCCAACTGCTGGCCCCTGTCCATATGGTTGTGATCATCGCATCCCCTGCTGGGCGTGATGTAAAGAGTTCCATCCCAACCCATGCGACCCCCATCAACGCCAATCCCACCCAAACGGAGCTGCCTAGAAGTGCGAAAAGAACAAATAAAAAAACAATGATCGCGTAGACTTCGGTCATTCCACTTCCTCTCGTACAATTTGTGTCTGTCCCAGAATCAACAAACGATACAAGTAATCCCAGAGCGCAACAGCCAATAAAATCGTCCCAAACGACATGGCCAATTGCGGCAACCATACGGGAGTGAACACCATTTTACCCGATGTTTTCGCCCATGTGTCGGCCCACTCCCACGGCCATTGTCCCATCATCGTGAAAATCGACAAAACCCACTCTGGGACACGGTCCAAGCCTTGAGTGCGGTCATTGAGCATTTCTGAGAAATAATTTGTTTTGACGGCATAGCGAGCAAAATATGTTGCTGTGATCGCCGACAGCAGCATGGCAAGCGCATCCAGCCAAAATTTCATGAAATCATTCATATTAAGGAAAATCGAAACGCGAATGTGCGATCCGCGCGTGAGAGCATAAGCCATCGCAAAGAACGATGTACAGGCCATGGCATACCCAGCAAATTCAGTTCCACCCGGAAAAATCATGTTCGTCCAGCGAGCCACCATTTGTCCAACGATCAGCAATAGAATAATCACCATGAACATCGCAGCGAATACGCCACTAATCACATAAATCCTATCCAAGACGTTCCAAATTGGTCGCAAAATGCTTTGCGCAAGCTGTCGCGATACTAGGCAAAACACCGCTATCAACGTTGGAAAAATAAAAAGCCAAACCCACAATGGCAGGCCGATATAAATTGGCCAGTCGTTCATGACCTACCTCCCAAAGTAGCCCTGCCATTACAGCAGGGCTTTTCTTGTTTTGATCAGTTCGCTTTATAGGCGTCGATGATCGCTTGACCATCTGCGCCGGTGTCTGCCAGCCATGAAGCTGTCATTTTCGCTCCAATCGCTTGCAATTCTGCAAGGAATTCTGGACCAGCATCTTCAACAGACATACCGTTTGCGGACAATTGCTCAAAATACCAATTTGCCAAATCCGCTGATTTTGCAGCACAAGCCGCAGCTGTTTCATCTGCTGCTTTTTGCAATGCTGCTTTGGTGTCACCACTTAGTCCTTCCCAAACACCTTTGTTAACCATGACATAGTTGCGTGGTAGCCAGGCGTTCACTTTATAGTAGTGCGTTAGATGTTCCCAAACTTTGCGGTCATATCCAGTTGAACCAGAAGAAATAAAGGACTCAGCAACACCTGTCGCCAATGCTTGGGATAGTTCTGCAGCTTCTACTTGCACTGGAACCATACCTAACTCTTCTGCAAATGTTGCTGTTGCCGAATTATAGGAACGGAATTTGACCCCTTGGGTATCTTTAGACGACGCAACGGCCTTGTTGAAATAGAATCCCTGCCCTGGCCATGGACATGTGTAAAGCGCGACCAAATTCAAATCGGACAATTGTGCGTTTACTTTATCTTTAGCCGCGGCCCATAACTTATCATTTTCCTCATATGTTGTTGCTAGGAACGGGACGTTATCCCACCCAAGTAAGGGGGCTTCATTCGCGTGTGCGGACATGAATCGTTCGCCAATCGGGGCCTGACCCGTTTGAATGGCGCGCTTAATCTCGCCTCCTTTAAACAGTGAACCGCCTGGATGGACCGTAATGTCGATGTCACCATTGGTGTATTCACGCACTTTATCTGCAAACACGACCCCCATTTCCGAATGGAAATTCGTGGCGGCATAGGCCATGGGCATATCCCATTTTTCTGCACTTGCAGTTTGTGCAGACACAGCAATGGCCGCAATGCCCATCGCCAGTGTTGTCATTTTCTTTAGTGCTTTCATTTCAATCTCCCTGATTTGTTGCACGTTTCTTGGTTATGAAAATCGCCGTGGTTCGAACGGGCGCAAATCAGCGTTTGCTGATTTCCCTGCAATCATATCGGCCACCATGCGACCTGTTTTCGGACCGCCAGTCAGACCAATGTGATGATGTCCAAAGGCCGTATAAATGCCCGAATTTTTCACCTGCCCCAAAAGTGGCAGGCTATCTGTTGGCGCGGGGCGAAAGCCCAGCCATTCCTCATCGCTTTCGTATTCGAACTTTGGAAATATCTCTTTTACCTTTTTGCGCAGCAATTGCAGCGGCGCTTTGGATTTTTGGGGGCTTAGGCCCCCGAATTCAACAACGCCTGCACAACGCACACCTTGGTTCATGGCCGTGGCCACGAATTTGCCTGCGGCCAGCATCATGGGATTGCGGGGTTTTTGCGTGGGATTTTTAAACACGATGTGATAACCCCGCTCAGCCTCAAGCGGGACCTTAAGACCCAGTTTTTCAATCAGGGGGCGGGACCAAATTCCGCTAGACACCACAGCGCGATCACAATGAAACCGCCCTGCTGTGGTATCAACAGATGTAATCGTTTCATTTTCAATCGTGAAATCTGTCACCTCTGCCTGAACAAAGGTGCCCCCCATTTCAGTCAGAACTTTGACCAGTTCCTGCACGTATTCAGCTGGATTCAAAATGAAACCATGGTTTTTCAAAACCGCAAGCAGCTTTGTGTTGGACCCTAAAATAGGTTCCTCTTCCCGAACGGCGTCCCCTTCGATTATATCAGGAACAAATCCCGCCTCGGCCCGCAATTGCCACGTGAACTTATCCTTTTCAAAGGCCTGACGATCACTATAGGCAAAACTATACTTGCTTTCACAGACCCATTGGGCTGCTGATGTCCCGGCACTTAGCGCCTGATGTTGTTCAAGGCTGTCCCCGACGATTTGCGTTAATCCCTGACTGATGCGGCGCGTATCATCGGTATTTGCGTGTCCCAGATACTGCACCAACCATGGCACCAATTTCGGCAGATATCGCCAGCGTAGGAACAGCGGAAAATTAGGATCACGCAACATTTTGGGTGCGTTTTTGACCAACCCTGGACCTGTGACAGGAACAACCGAACAACTGGCCAAAATGCACCCGTTTCCGTAAGACGCGCCCATTCCAGGCGTGCCTTTGTCGATTAGTGTCACGTCAAACCCTGCGCGGCGCAACCAAAGGCCCGTTGAAACCCCGATGATGCCCGCGCCAATGACAACCACATGTGTCATGACCGTCTCCAACTCTCTGAGGTTAGGTTGACACTAAGCAAATATCATTTCAATTATTATATTATCAAACAAACATCATTTAAAGTGATACATATGAAACTCCGATTCCGACAGTTGCAGGCGTTCCACGCGATTATCCAAACTGGCACAGTTGTGGGGGCGGCGGAAATGTTGGGGATTTCACAACCTGGGGTGTCCAACCTGATTTCGCAGTTGGAACGACAGACTGGACTGAAACTGTTTGAACGGATGCACGGACGCCTAACTGCCACGCCCGAGGCCGCGATTATCCATCGCAATGTGGATGCGATTGTGCGTGGGTTACAACAGGTCACACAAACCGTTGTGGATTTGCAAAACAAACAGACGGGTAATTTGCAAATCGCCTCTCAACACTCAATGTCATTTGGGGTGATGCCCCGCATCATTGGTGATTTCAAAAAAACCTATCCCGACATCAGTATTTCTTTTCAATCCCAATACAGCGCGAAAATACAGGAATGGGTCGAAGCGGGCATTTTCGAAATTGGGATCTGCGAACTGCCAAAACTTTATGACACGCTCACCTATTATCCCATTCAAATCCCAACCAAGATCGTAATGCATCATGAAAATCCATTAGGGGAACATCAGGTTTTAACGCCTGAATTATTGCGACATGAAAACTTTATCCTAATGGGTCCCGATCACACGACACAGACACAATTGTTGCAGGCCTTTGAGCAGGCTGAAGTGAAATTGAAATCCTCAATCCATTCTCACCTGTTCAAAAACCTACTATCATTTGTAAAAGAGGATATGGGAGTGGCCCTGGTGGATGATTTTGCCATCGAAAATGATCTCGACCCCCGCTTTATTAGTCGTAATTTTACACCAAAAATTTACACCAACATGGCTATAATAGCATCAAACACTAGGCCACTTTCACAACTTGCGAACGAATTCCTGCAGCTGCTTCGGCAAAAATTGGCATGTTACTTTCCAAAGGCTGAAACCGAAGCTCCCGATACTACAGAAAGCAAGCTTTATAAAGACTAAGTTGAGCGCTTGCACTTTGTGAAAAGGTATTTTTGAAGAAGACACTGGCCCTTTGCCCGACAGCTAAAAATTAATCTATTCAGTTTTGTAGAGCCAACGCATGAATATTGGCGTTAGGTACATCGGCAATTGATAACAACCGAGGAAAATGAGAAATTCATTGCTGTTCGAAACAGTAACAGCGACTAAAAAGATTGCTACATTTCTATTTCCAGCAATAATTGCCATGGATATGTTTTGCGAATTGGCGCCGGTAGTTCGAAACAAAATATACGTAATTAGTTGCAGACCATAATTAAGGCTGAATGCAAGAACCAACCAATTAAGCAACTTTTGGGGATCTTCGTTAAGCGTTGGAACGATAGCACTCATTAACCCAACAACTATTACTGCCAGTAAAAGCGTAGAAACACCGTCTAAAGCCATTTTTTGGTCAGAATTAACCTGAGGTATTAGAACCGCTCTGATAATAAACCCAGTCGCAATCGCCAAACCCATAGTTACAGTGAGTTCAATGGACAACCAAATTACATCGTACAACGAACCAGCAGCAGGTAAGAACCATAGGACAGGAATTATAGTAATAGGTAGGCAACATGTTCCAATGACCAAAACTCGGAAAGTAGCTTCAGGCTGGTATCCGAGCATTATAGCAAAATTTGGCGCTCCAGTTATTGAAGGTGCAGCCAATACCAAAGTAATCACCATTGCAGCAGCTGTGTTACCTAATCCAAAAGTTATTAATATAGCTACAACGGTCAGAGGAAAAATGACTTGAAAAGTAAAGACTACTAAAAAAGTTTCTTTAATGTGATCCACTGCGTCTTTCACGGCTGTAAATCCAATTCGAAGGGACGTGAAACCGAGTAACAGCATTACCAATTCGCTTAACCACGGGCGCATTGCCAAAGCAATATCTGGCAACAACACTCCTGCGATTAAACCGAGCACTAAAACGAACCGTCCATATTCAGCGATAAATTTAAAACTAGCAATCAAATGGACACTCAAATCTATAAATTTCATTAAACTTATCACAACAGTGCATTTGTTTCTACGTAAAGCAAAGACCATAAAATACATAGTTCTTTGCAAACAACTGTGTTCTTTCACTAGGTTGTAGACACAGTGTCGAACCCCGGAATCTCTCCCCTAAAACACGCCAAAAAGTGTGTGTTTGGTGTGTTTTTGAAACATACACGTATAGCGTTAGTGTGCAAAAATTAAGTCATTGATATTATTTTGGAAAGTGGTGCCCGGGGGCGGAATCGAACCACCGACACGAGGATTTTCAATAGAGACAGCAGAAGATAATACTATAAATACAATAAGTTATATGAACATAAAATTGGTGTGCGCTAAAGTGTGTTTTTCATATTGCTTGCGGTTTGGATCAAACACTGTGTCTAGAACCAATGGCGGGACCCAATTCTTCCTTATTACTTCAACTGAGTGCTTATAATAAGAAGTGATACTATTTTTCAGCAGTTCGGGCGTTATAACTCTGTCAATTTCACTGGCATCCCTGTTTTTGCGGATTGCGTCGCCGCTTCGGCCATAGCT
>JAFMKS010000014.1 GCA_017852835.1 Paracoccaceae bacterium | reverse complement strand
TCGCTGCCCAAACACGCGAAGGTGATACAGGCATATCGATATGAGTTACATTATGACCCGCTGATTGCAACGCGTCTACAACCGCATTGACAACAGAGGGTGGTGAACCGATGGCACCCGCCTCGCCACAGCCTTTTACGCCCAATGGGTTGTGCGTACATGGCGTCTGGCAAGAGTGATCAACCGCATAGAACGGAACATCCGATGCACGTGGCATTGCATAATCCATGTATGATGCACTTAGCAGTTGACCATTTTCGTCATACGCACAGTTTTCCATCAACGCTTGGCCAATACCCTGCGCCAATCCACCGTGCACCTGACCTGTAACAATCATGGGGTTAATGATGTTGCCAAAGTCATCTGCAGCAGAGAACCGCTCAACTGTGACCTTACCAGTATCTGGGTCAACTTCGACCTCACACGCATATGCGCCTGATGGGTATGTGAAGTTTGACGGATCATAGAATGCAGTTTCTTCTAGACCTGGTTCAATATTGTCCAACGGATAGTTGTGTGGAACATATGCCGCCAATGTGACATCGCCCCATGCACATGATTTATCCGTGCCTGCAACTGTGAAGTGACCATCTTTAAGCTCGATGTCTGCCTCAGATGCTTCTAGCAGGTGAGAGGCGATTTTCTTCGCTTTATTGATGATTTTCTCAGTTGCGCGAACCATTGCAGAACCACAAACCGCGATTGAACGCGATCCATATGTGCCCATGCCAAATGGAATTTTTGAGCTGTCACCATGCACGATTTCGATCATGCTTTCGTCAATGCCAAGCATTTCTGCAACCACTTGTGGGAATGCAGTTTCATGGCCTTGGCCATGGCTGTGCGCACCAACCATCACGCTGATTGAACCTGTCGCATTTACGCGCACTGTTGCGGCGTCGTATAGACCCGCACGCGCGCCCAATTGGCCAACCAGATTTGATGGTGCAATACCGCAAGCTTCGATGTAGCAGTTGACACCAAGACCACGAAGTTTGCCATTCGCTTCTGATGCTTTGCGACGTGCTTCGAAACCAGATATATCTGCGATCTCTTCTAGTTTATCCATTGTAGCAACGTAGTTACCAGTGTCATATTCGACAGCAACTGGTGTTGCATAGGGGAACTCTGTGATAAAGTTCTGGCGACGCAATGCAATCGGATCAACACCCAATTCACGCGCTGCTTTGTCGATCACACGTTCAAGCTGATATGTTGCTTCGGGACGACCCGCGCCACGATAGGCATCAACAGGAACAGTGTTTGTGAATACCGCTTTCACATTTACGTAAATCAACGGCGTCTTATAGTTACCCGCCATCAATGTACCGTGTAACCATGTTGGAACAGACGGCGCAAATGTGGATAGGTAAGCGCCCATGTTTGCCAATGTTTCGGTGCGTACCGCTGTGAAGTTGTTATCGGCATCCAGTGCCAATTCAATCTTTGTCACGTGATCACGACCGTGGGCATCCGAAATAAATGCTTCTGAGCGTGACGCGGTCCACTTAACTGGACGGTTGATTTGACGCGATGCAAATGTGCAAAATGCCTCTTCTGCGTAATGGAAGATTTTTGTTCCAAATCCACCACCCACATCAGGTGCAACAACACGCAACTTGTGCTCGGGAATGCCCAAGACGAACGCGCCCATCAGCAAACGAATGACGTGTGGGTTTTGCGAAGTTGTGTACAGCGTGCTTTCATCGTTCGCGCGATTGTAATCCCCTACAGCGACACGCGGTTCCATTGGGTTTGCAACCAAACGGTTGTTGACCAATTCCAATGTGGTTACGTGCGCCGCATTTTTGATCGCCTCATCAACTGCACCTTTGTTTTCCTCAACAAAACCCCAGTCATAACATAAGTTATCACCTAGGTCGTCATGAACGGTTGCTGAACCTTCACTCAGTGCGGCTTTCATATCGACAACTGCTGGCAATTCTTCGATGTCGATATCCAATGCTTCGCCCGCGTCGCGCGCTTGCTCCAACGACTCTGCAATTACGGCAGCAATTGGATCACCAACGTGGCGCACTTTGCCCTGTGCAAGAACTGGGTGCGCTGGCTCTTTCATAGCTTCGCCATGGCGGTCCGTTACCTGCCAACCACAGGGTAGACCACCGATACCTTCAAAGTCTGCGCCTGTGAAAATGCGAACAACGCCTGGCATCGCCTCAGCTTTGGATGTGTCGATGCTATTGATTTTCCCGTGTGCAACGTCTGAGCGCACAAAATGGACATACGTTTGTCCATGAATATTGATGTCGTCGGTATACTGACCTTGACCTGTCAAAAACCGGACGTCTTCACGGCGCTTCGAACTTGCGCCTATACCACTATCTTTTGGCATTCTTTCCTCCCTAGTTTTATTTACTCCGCAGCTAATTGACTAACATCTTGTCCAGATGCCGCCATAATCGCTTTGACGATGTTGTGATACCCTGTGCAGCGGCAAATGTTGCCTTCAAGGTGGTGACGGACTTCTGCTTCTGTTGGCTTTGCATTGTTCTTAAGTAGATCTGCCGCTGCCATCACCATCCCTGGTGTGCAATAGCCACATTGTAGTCCGTGGTGTTCTTGAAACGCTGCTTGGATCGTACTGAGTGAGCCGTCTGCATTTGCTTGCGATTCAATTGTAGAAACGTCAGCGCCATCTGCTTCTGCAGCCAAGATTGAGCACGATTTAACGGCATTTCCGTCGACGTGCACTGTGCACGCGCCACACTGACTAGTGTCACAACCAACATGCGTCCCCGTTAGACGCAAATCGTTTCTGAGAAAGTCAACGAGCAGTGTGCGCCCCTCTACCTCGCCAGAAACGGATTTGCCGTTTACTGTCATAGTAATTTTTGTCATTTTTCTCCTCCCTAGTGAGATCTAGTTTTGGTTTGAGACAAGACGTCCCAACCAACCTTTTTTATTCTCTCTACCCTCAAAACCCTCAGCCTCCTCTGAAGATCCTTGGACAGTATTTCTAAATTCTTCAAAAAACTGGTCCGCCATCTTTTTAGCAAACCCATCGATAATGCGACTGCCAAGCTGAGCAAGTTTTCCGCCCACTTTGGCCTCCACGTCATACGATAACAATGTACCACCTTCTTCATCCGTCAAGACAACCTTGGCGCCACCTTTGGCAAACCCTGCTGCGCCGCCTTTGCCTTCACCCGACAGCATCAGGCTTTCGCCCTCTACGATATCGGATAGGGTGACCGCACCTTTGAACGTCGCTTTTACGGGTCCGACCTTTTGTACAACTGTTGCTTCAAACCCTTCTTCTGGGCTTCCGCTCATCTCTTTGCAGCCAGGAACGCATTGCTGCAGCACCTCTGCCGACAACAATGCCTGCCAAACTTCGTTTCGATCAGCTGCAATCAGTTTAGAATCTTTAAGGTTCAAGGTTAGTCTCCAACTTCATTAAAACAGTAGTTTTCCCGTAAATTTAAGCTTAGCCAAAAAGCAGCTTTTGCAAAATCTTACCGACCTGAAATGTCAGTCTTCAAAAATCAGGACGAACTGTCCAGTGCTATTTTATATTTTTTATTTTTTATAATAGGTCGATGTGTGTTGCCCATTGGTGTTTTTATTTTCGCAAGTACACATAGTACGCACCACTTCCACCGTGTTTTCCATGTGCTTCGCTCACTTGCAAAACTTTATCGCGAAGTGGTGGCATACGGAGCCATTGGGGAACTTGATGGCGCAAGATTCCAACTTGTCGGGGAATTGGCCCCTTATCTTTTTGAAATTTGCCCTTTCCAGTGATGACCAAAACCAAACGCATGTTTCTCGAATAAGAGGTCATCAAGAAATGAATCAAGGCTGTGTGTGCCTGTGCAACTGTCATGCCATGTAAGTCAAACGACGCTTCGGGCGTGCTTTTTCCCCGCTTCATTTTTTTGAATGCTTTGTAGTCCATCTGGACTGAGGCACTTTCGAGCACAGTTGATATGCTGGGCTTTAAATCGTTTTTTACACTTTTTTGTGCGGCGTTTGCCCCAATTTCAAACTTGTTAAGCTCAAATTTCTCTTTCTTTTTGGGGTTAACTTTTGGCTTAGGTTTGGCCACAGAATTAACGTATTGGGGTAAACTTAATGGTGTCGCAGTTTTTGCAACCCGCTCCCAAAGTTCCACTTCATCAGATTTTAATTTTCTGCGTGGCATAGTTTGTCTAAATATTGCCTAATAACGCATCATTCACTTGTTGCGACCAGTTGCCAATTTGGATCATTGGATGAAATATCACGCGCAAATGTCCAGATGTCTTTTTGCCGCTTAACCTGTTTTGAATCGCCTTCAATAACAGTGCCGTCATTATCCAATACCACTGATGTCATTTCAGCTGAGAATGAAACCGAAATTTCGGCCCATCCTGTTTCACGATCAAATGTGGCATCCGTCAAACGGGTTTCACGTGTGCCTAGGTATTCCGCCTCAATGACAAGCCCTTTTGATTTGCGGTCTTCGATAACCTGATCGAAAACATCCTCGATCTCCTCGGAAATAAAATCACGCACATCATCGATGTTTCCATTTTCGAACGCCATTAAAATCATTTCATACGCATATTTCGAGCCCGCCAAGAAATCATTTACCGTAAAATTACTATCACTTTGCTTCATCAGGGCTAACGCTTCTGCAGTGGCGCTGCCTTTTTCCGCATTGTCCAGGATATCGGCATCCTCTCCTCCCTCAATCACTTTGAAACTGGGGCGTTCTGCCTTTGGCGCTTCTTGCACTGCAGGTTTTTCAAATCCTTCCCGCGTACCAAGAACATTGCGCAACCGCATGATCAAAAAAATCGCGATGCCAGCCAATACCAAGAGTTCAATAATTGCAGGGCTCATAAGTTGCCTCGTCAGCTTTCTAGAAATTTTCAACGTTAGTCCTTATGTAGGTAACAATGTTGGATGAGTCCACCAACGCAACGAATTGGAGTAAAAAATATGTGGCTATTGATAGCCTTTATCGCGGTACCGATAATCGAAATCGCCTTATTTATTCAGATTGGCGGCTTTCTTGGGTTGTTTCCAACATTAGCTATTGTTGTCTTAACAGCAATCGCTGGCACATATTTGGTGAGGGCCCAGGGGCTTTCGGTTTTATCACAATTACAATCGCGTTTTCGCGAAATGAACGATCCATCAGAACCACTGGCGCACGGGGCCATGATTTTGTTTTCCGGTGCGCTGCTTCTGACCCCTGGGTTTTTTACAGATTTTATTGGGTTTTTATTGCTGATCCCAAATATCCGCACCACTGTTTTTCAAAAGATAAAAGAACGTATAAATACTCAAAGAGCAGATTTTGAAACGCGGTTTTCATCTTCTCAAAACGTATACGAGGGCGAGTATGAGCCTGTGTTAAATCCCGAAAATTCGCCTTGGTCCAATGAGGCCAAACCGAAGGATTGAGGCCAGTAAAAGATGATGCTAGGTATCATCAAATTTTATTTTTAGGAGGCCGATGATGGCAGAAGAAGCACAACAGCCCGCGCAGCCAGGAATGAAAATTCTTGCGCAATATATCCGCGACATGTCGTTTGAAAACATCCTTTCGCAAAAGGGTGCAAGCGGTGAGGTGGAACCAGATGTGCAAATTCAGGTGAATATCGATGCGAAAAAACGCACGGTAGAAAATCAATTTGAAATTGTGATTAAGCTGAAGGTGAGTTCAGTTAACAAGGGCACAACAGAAAATTTATTTCTTCTTGAAGTTGAATACGCTGGATTGTTCTTGGTCACTGGTGTGCCTGACGAACAATTGCACCCATTCTTACTTATTGAATGCCCACGCATGTTGTTCCCATTCTTGCGCCGTATTGTAAGTGATGTGACACGTGATGGCGGGTTCCCACCGCTTAACTTGGAAACAATCGATTTCCTACAGCTTTACCGGCAAGAGCTTGAGCGTCGTCAGGCGGAACAGCCCGCTGAGTCGATGAACTGATCTAATTGGACCATTTTGACCAAAGTGACGAGTCCCCAAGTTTCTCAATAAAGGCAGCATGAGCTGCCTTTTCCTTTTCAGAAACTCTGCTGGGTAATTTATTGGGCCTTGGCACTGGTTTCCAGTTCTGATGGCCTGCATCTTTCAGCGTTGTTTTGCTTTGCGCAGCACTTGTATCAAGTGCAAAATCTGGCTGCTTTCCGCCGATAAGCTCTAGATAAACTTCCGCCAAAATTTCCGAGTCCAACAATGCGCCGTGCAATGTTCGGGACGAGTTATCAATATTGAACCGCCGACATAAGGCGTCCAAGGATGCCGGGGATCCAGGGAACTTTTTTCTTGCGATGGCCAATGTATCAATGGCCTGTTCCCACGGGAGGGCGGGTTTTCCAATCCATTTCAATTCTGCATTTAGGAATTTCATATCAAATGATGCATTGTGGATGACAAGCTTTGCATCACCAACGAAATCCAAAAAATCTTGTGCAATTTTTGAAAAAACAGGCTTATCGCGCAGGAAGTCATCACCCAAACCATGAACCTCAAACGCCTCTTGTGGCATGCTTCGTTCTGGGTTGATATATTGATGATATACATTTCCCGTTGGAACATGGTTGAACAGTTCCACGCCGCCAATTTCAACAATACGATCACCACTTTCTGGGTCAAACCCTGTAGTTTCAGTGTCCATTACGATTTCACGCATTGATGTAGTCTTTCCGAATTAACCCAATAATATGAGCGATTTGTTCTTTTGCATGATCGAGGTTGTCAGTTTTTATCACAAAATCAGATTGGCTGCACTTTATGTCATTTGGTAACTGTTTGTTAAGGATTTGTTCAAACTGCTCTTCTGTCATTGTATTACGCTTAAGCACCCGTTCGCGCTGTGTTTCAGGGTCGATATCAACACATGCTATAGCATCCATATCTTTGTCACCGTTCGTCTCAAACAATAGCGGGATATCCAACAAAACAATATCTGAGTCCGATGTCCCAATGAAATTTTGGCGATCGGCAGCTACAAGTGGGTGTACGATACGTTCTAACTCACCAAGGACGTTTTCGTTAGATTGAATAAGGCGTTTCAGTGCTGGGCGTGAAACTTCTCCATGTTCGATCGCCTCTGGATACAGTTCTTGAATCGCGGAAACGGCTGCGCCGCCTGTGGAATACAACTTATGAACCGCGGCATCTGCATCCCAGACAGGGATGCCCAACTCTGCAAACATCTTGGCAGTCGTCGATTTTCCCATGCCGATTGATCCAGTAAGGCCCAATTTAAAGGTCATGACAAAAGCAATTCTCTAAGCTCATCCGTTACCTTAGGATTTACACCAAACCAATTGCTGAACCCCGGCACGCCCTGATAAATCAGCATCCCCAATCCATCAACACAGGTGCAGCCACGTCGTTTCGCATGTTTCAACAGGTCTGTCTCAAGCGGTGTGTATACAATATCGGTTACAGTCATAACGTTGCTAAGTTGTGAAAAGTCTAATCTCAAGTCACCTTCGCCATTCATACCCAAAGATGTGGTGTTAATGAGTGTTTTTACATCCGAAAGGACAGAGTTTTTATTGTCCCAATCCAAAACCTCGATACCGTTGTCGAATTCACGGGCCAGATCCTGAGCTCGTCCTTTCGTGCGGTTTGTCAGGTATATTTCTGGCGTTTCCTCAGTAATCAAGGCATCTAAAATTGCCCGCGCCGCACCCCCGGCGCCCAGAACGAGTGCGGGACCGGCCTTTGCACTCCACTCTGGCGCACCTTTTTTTAGGTTCGTTATAAATCCATATCCATCTGTATTGTCCGCGTGAATTTTACCATCTACATCAAAATACAAGGTGTTTGCCGCGCCGATACGTTGGGCACGTTCTGAAACAAAGTCTGCAATCTCTAATGCGCGTTCTTTGTGCGGGATGGTAACATTTGCACCGCGAAAGCCCAATTTAGGCATGTTTTTCAAGGCGTCTTCAAAATTGTCTGGATGTATTTCCAAAGGAACATAATATCCCGACAAACCAGCCTGACCCAACCAGTACCTATGCATTTTTGGGGATTTTGAATGATGAATGGGATACCCCAAAACTGCAACAACGGGTGCTGTGTTCATCCGTCAATATCTCCTCTTAGGGTTAGATAATTCAAAAGCTCTAATAGAGGTAAACCCATAACATTAAATATGTCGCCATCAATCCGCGAAAACAAGCGTGCGCCTTCGCGTTCAATTTGATAACCACCTACGCAATGGGCAATGTTCGGCCAATTCCGTTCTACGTATTGTTCAATGAATGCATCTGATAACGTCCGCATGTATAATCGTACCTGCCCGACATGACGCCAAATTGGCTGTAATTCATGAAAGATTACCGCTGCACTTAGCAAACTGTGCCGTTTTCCTGACATTTTGGATAATTGTGCTTTAGCGTCTTCTTTGCTGACTGGTTTAGACAGAATCTGTTTTTCAAACTCTAAAACTTGGTCACATCCTAATACCAAAGAATTTGGGTGCTTATTCCCAATGCGGGCTGCTTTCATTTCGGCTAAACCATCTGCTATATCCCGCGGGGATGCATTTTCCGCCTGTAAAGCCAATTTTAACGCCTCTTCATCTACCATTGGTTTTACAACATCGATGGAAAGACCTGCGTTCAATAGCAATTGTTTGCGAATTTCTGATCCAGAGGCCAGGATTAAAACGGATTGGCTGTGCATAAGTTTGTGAGTACCTTCAGTATTGTTGCGCACATAACTAGTCGAATAATTTTGCTTCGCCAATCACTGTGTAAAACAACGATACCCATTAAACAATTTTATGCATTTTATACACTGTGGATTTGAATAAAATATTGGTTATTCATCTTTGGAAAACTTATTTTTAGAACTTCTATATATCTATTAACTATCTGATTTTATAATATAATAATTTTTATGATGGTTATTATATTGATCATGGTGATGTGGATAACTTAGTGGGTATCATTTGATCCACAGAAAATGCAGGCTCTTACAACATCTTCTTCTTTATATATATATACTTTATTATTATTATTATCTGAGATGAATAACACTTATGACTGAACTTCTCTCAATATCATATCCTTGGGTAAAATCCTTACACATCATGTCTGTCATATCATGGATGGCAGGTCTTTTTTATTTACCTAGAATATTTGTGTATCATGTTGAACGCGCGTCGACTGGTTCTGATGTTGATCAGGTGTTTCAGGTAATGGAGCTTAAACTACTACGGGTTATTATGAACCCAGCAATGATTGTGACTTGGGTTTGCGGTTTATTGATGGTCTTCACGCCTGGGATCGTAGATTGGTCGGCGTATTGGCCTTGGTTAAAAGGCGCATCTGTGATTGGCATGACTTGGTTTCATCATTGGCTTGGCCTTCGGAGGAAGGATTTTGAAGCGTCACAGAATACCTTAACAGGGCGTCAATATAGAATGATGAACGAGGTACCAACAATCTTGATGCTAATTATTGTCGTATCTGTTGTTGTGAAATTCTGATCGAATTGACGTATTGGCCAGTATCGGTGTATACGACAACGGTCTACTCGTCCGAGTGAGATTCTTCTTTTTAAAATTTTTAAGTTGTGAAGGGGCAAGATATGTCCATTGAACGGTTATCCCTATCCGAGCTAAAAGCGAAAAGCCCCAAAGACCTGCTTGCCATGGCAGAGGATTTAGACATCGAAAACGCATCTACAATGCGTAAAGGCGAAATGATGTTCCAAATTCTTCGCGAGCGCGCGGATGAAGGCTGGGAAATCTCTGGTGATGGCGTTCTTGAGGTGCTGCAAGATGGCTTCGGTTTCCTTCGCTCACCCGAGGCAAATTATCTTGCTGGGCCCGATGACATTTACGTGTCACCTGATATGATTCGTAAATATTCGCTGCGCACGGGTGATACAATTGAAGGATTTATCAAAGCTCCTGATGAGAACGAGCGATATTTTGCGCTTATCAAAGCGGAAAAGATTAATTTCGAAGACCCAGAAAAAGCACGTCACAAAATCGCATTCGATAACCTGACACCTCTATATCCTGATCAGCGTTTGAAGATGGAAATAGAGGATCCAACGGTTAAGGACCGTTCAGCGCGTGTTATCGACCTGGTTGCGCCAATCGGTAAAGGACAGCGTTCGCTGATTGTGGCGCCGCCCAGAACGGGTAAGACTGTTCTGTTGCAAAACATTGCGCACAGCATCGAACAGAACCACCCTGAGTGTTACTTGATCGTGCTGTTGATTGATGAACGTCCCGAAGAAGTTACAGACATGCAGCGTTCCGTTAAAGGCGAAGTTATTTCATCCACCTTCGACGAACCAGCATCCCGTCACGTCGCGGTGTCCGAGATGGTAATAGAGAAGGCAAAACGCCTGGTTGAACATAAACGGGACGTTGTGATTTTGCTAGACTCGATCACACGTCTGGGCCGTGCATTTAACACGGTGATTCCATCATCAGGTAAGGTTTTGACAGGTGGTGTTGATGCAAACGCGCTGCAGCGACCAAAGCGTTTCTTTGGTGCGGCACGTAACATTGAAGAGGGTGGTTCTCTTACGATTATTGCAACCGCTTTGATTGATACGGGCAGCCGAATGGACGAAGTTATTTTCGAAGAGTTTAAGGGCACTGGTAACTCTGAAATTGTTCTGGATCGCAAGATTGCGGATAAACGAGTCTTCCCAGCGATTGATATTCTTAAATCTGGTACGCGGAAAGAGGATCTTCTTGTTGATAAGATTGATCTCCAAAAAACATTTGTGTTGCGCCGTATTCTAAATCCGATGGGAACCACGGATGCGATCGAATTCCTGATGTCAAAGTTGAAACAGACCAAAACAAATGGCGAATTCTTCGACTCGATGAACACCTAGGTGTATTGGAATAGGTCATGGATACCATTTTTGCGTTAGCAACAGCACAAGGTAAGGCTGGGGTATCTATCGTTCGGATTTCTGGACCAGATGCTGAAAATGCGCTGAATGCTTTGTCATCACTGCCTGTCCCAACCGGTCGGCCCAGTGTGCGATCGTTGGTTGGCAAGGACGGCACACACATAGATGAGGCGATGGTGTTGCGGTTCGCAAAACCCCACAGCTTTACCGGTGAAGATGTCGTTGAGTTGCATGTTCACGGAAGTATCGCTGTGGTTCAGGCAGTTTTGCGTGAACTGAGCACAATCCAAAATTTACGTCATGCGGATGCAGGTGAGTTTACACGTAGAGCGTTAGAAAATAATCGTATGGATATTTCTAAGGTTGAAGGACTTGCTGATTTAATCGATTCGGAAACTGAAGCGCAAAGAATGCAGGCCCTACGTGTATTGTCAGGAGAGCTTGGTAAACTTACAAATTATTGGAGAGATAAGCTTGTTCGCGCCGCATCCTTGATCGAGGCGACAATTGACTTTGCAGATGAAGAAGTTCCTGTAGATGTTACAGGTGAAGTCATTGATATTATTATAAAAATTAGAGATTCTATTACCAAAGAGATTGATGGCAGCGTCATTGCGGAACGCGTAAGAAGTGGTTTCGAAGTTGCAATTGTTGGCGCACCAAATTTGGGAAAATCGACTTTGCTTAACGCGTTAGCAGGAAGAGAGGCTGCAATAACATCAGAAATTGCGGGTACCACCCGTGACGTCATTGAGGTTAGAATGGACTTAGGCGGCGTTCCAGTAACACTTCTTGATACCGCGGGTATTCGGGATACCAATGATGTTGTCGAAGGGATAGGTGTTTCGCGCGCGCTGGATCGGGCTGCTGTGGCGGATGCTATTGTGTATCTATACGATGATACATCGCAATTAGCGGCTTTCGAAGGTGATGAAGCAGTAATTCGTTTACGCGCAAAAGATGATTTTGGTGATTATTTAGATGGTATATCAGGACACACCGGAAACGGGATTGAGGGCTTAATTCAGCAGTTGACCCAGCGTTTTGGCGACATGACGCGCGATGTTGGAATTGCGACCCGTGAACGCCATCGCATAGCGATGCATGAAGCATTGGTGCACCTGTTAAATGCAGAATCGATTGTTCAGCAAGGACCAGAGATGTATGATATTGGGGCAGAAGAGCTTCGGATATCATGTAGAGTTTTGGATACGCTTATCGGACGGGTAGACGTTGAATCCCTCTTGGATGAGATTTTTTCAAGCTTTTGTATTGGAAAGTAGGAGTGTTTCACGTGAAACATTTTGATGTGATTGTGGTTGGGGGCGGTCACGCTGGCTGCGAAGCAGCAGCAGCGGCTGCACGGTTTGGCGCGAATACTGCGCTGGTATCGCTCAAATCAACAGATATGGGTGTGATGTCCTGTAACCCAGCAATTGGTGGATTAGGTAAGGGTCATTTGGTTCGCGAAATAGATGCCCTTGATGGGATCATGGGCACGGCTGCTGACTTTTCTGGAATCCAATTTCGTCTTTTGAATAGACGAAAGGGACCGGCGGTTCAGGGTCCACGCGTACAGGCAGATCGCAAGCGGTACATGCAATCAATTCAAAGCATCCTTTCAAATTATCGAAACCTCACCTTTGTTGGTGGGGAGGTCATTGATTTGATATTAAGAGGTGACCGAGTTGGCGGCGTTGTTTTGGGTTCTGGTGAAAAAATCACCTGCGATGCAGTTATTTTAACGACAGGGACATTTCTGCGCGGGAAGGTGTTTATTGGAGATGTGTCGTATGCGGCTGGGCGTATGGGAGATGACCCATCTGTCAAACTTGCCGAGCGTATCGACGATTTTGGCCTTCAACTCGGTAGATTGAAAACAGGTACACCTCCTCGGCTAAACAAGAAAACGATCAATTGGGATATTTTGGACGAACAGCCAGGCGATGAAGATCCTGTGATGTTCAGTTTTCTGAACGATAAACCAGTTGCGCGTCAGGTTGCATGTGCAATTACTCACACGAATCAACATACGCATGATGTCATTCGGAACAATTTGGACAAATCTGCAATGTATGGTGGCCACATTGATGGCGTTGGTCCGCGATATTGTCCATCGATCGAGGATAAAATTGTAAGATTTGCGGATAAAACGTCTCACCAAATTTTTCTAGAGCCAGAAGGTCTTGATGACAACACCATTTACCCGAATGGGATTTCAACGTCTTTGCCAGTGGACATTCAGAATGAATATGTACGATCAATCCGTGGGCTAGAGCAGGTAGAAATCCTTCAGCCAGGTTATGCAATTGAATACGACTATGTCGATCCCAGATCGCTGACAGCGACTTTAGAGTTAAAGGATGTGTGTGGGTTGTATTTGGCTGGACAAATAAATGGTACTACCGGGTATGAAGAGGCCGCGGCACAGGGTATGGTCGCAGGCCTGAATGCGGCAGCGGCCGCAAGGGGATTGGAACCCGTCGAATTTTCACGCTCAACCAGTTATATTGGTGTTATGGTTGATGACCTTATTACACGGGGTGTTACAGAGCCGTATCGCATGTTCACATCACGGGCCGAGTTTCGATTATCGCTGCGCGCGGATAACGCTGACCAAAGATTGACGCCACTGGCGATTGAAAGAGAATTTTGTTCCGAACTGCGTGCCAGTGCGTACCAAGAAAAATCAAATCAGTTGAGTGAATGTCGTGAAATACTAGAAACCTCATCATATACCCCAAAAGAAATCCAAAACGCAGGTATAGACATTAATCAGGACGGCACACGTCGTAACCTTCTCCAAGTTCTTGCATTCCCAAATGTTACGTTCAATGACCTGAAGGCGTTGGATGATGATCTTCATGATGTAGACGTTAAAATCGCAGATCAGATCTCCAAGGACGCGCTTTATGCAAATTATATTGACCGTCAAAAACTTGATATCGCGGCGATCCAAAAGGATGAGGGTCTGAAAATCCCGCATGATTTCGATTATGAGGCGATTGAGGGGCTCTCCTCTGAACTGCGCATGAAACTTTCGCGCGCAAGACCAATTAACCTTAGTCAAGCTGCTAAAGTTGATGGAATTACGCCAGCAGCGCTGCTGCTTCTGCTTTCAAGGTTGAAAAAAGGCCAACGTCAGCGGAAGTCAGCATGAGTGATGAATTATTCGGACAAAATGTTTCACGTGAAACATATGATAAGTTGCGAGCTTACGAGGCGCTTATCCAGAAATGGAACCCCTCAATAAATCTAGTCGCTAAAAGCACGTTATCGGATATCTGGAACAGGCACATTATCGATTCTGCGCAAGTTTACTTTGCTGCTTTTGGCGAAAAACCGTCAATTTGGACGGATATTGGTTCTGGTGGCGGATTGCCGGGTATCGTCATCGCCACACTGGCTCAGGGCGCAGATCAGCAAACTAATGTAACGATGGTTGAATCGGACAAAAGAAAGTCGGTTTTTCTTAGAACTGCGATAAGAGAGCTGGGTCTATCGAGTGCAAAAGTCATAAATGAGCGTATAGAAAGCGCCCAGATCCCAATATCAGATATCGTTTCGGCAAGGGCGTTGGCGCCGCTAACAGACCTTTTTACGCTCTCATGGGAGTTTTCAGATCAAAACACAACATTTCTGTTTCAGAAGGGAGAAAACTGGGCTTCGGAAATTGAAATGGCTCAGAATCATTGGTCTTTTGATTACGATGCGATTAAAAGTGAAACAGATAGCAATGCGGTGATACTAAAAATCAGGGGATTTTCGCGTGTCTAATATATTGGCAGCAAATCGGCCAAAAGTTATTTCGGTAACAAATCAAAAGGGTGGTGTTGGAAAAACAACGACCACAATAAACCTTGGGGCAGCGCTTGCGGAACTAGGGAAACGAGTTTTGATTATTGACCTTGATCCGCAGGGTAACGCGTCCACCGGATTAGGTATCGAAGTAGAGGACCGTAACCTAACCACGTATGACTTATTGTTGGGTGATGTGTCACTAAACGACGTGATATACCCAACCGATCAGATAGGGTTGTTTATTGTTCCATCGACAGTGGATCTAAGTTCGGCTGATATGGAGCTTGTTTCGAACGAAAAACGCAGCTTTTTATTGCATGACGCCCTGCGTCAGCCGGCGATGACAGATTTTCAGTTTGATTATATCCTAATCGATTGTCCACCTTCTTTGAATTTGATGACTGTAAACGCGATGGTTGCATCCGATTCTGTCCTAATTCCGCTGCAAAGTGAATTTTTCGCACTTGAAGGTTTATCACAGCTGATGCTGACGATCCGAGAGGTGAGAAGTAGCGCGAATACATCACTGCGGATCGAAGGGATCGTCTTAACGATGTACGATGCACGCAACAACCTGTCACAACAGGTTGAGCAGGATGCACGTGACAATTTGGGTGAATTGGTGTTCCAAACGATTATTCCTCGTAACGTGCGGGTGAGTGAGGCGCCATCGTTTGCCATGCCTGTAATTTCATATGATAGCGCATCAAAAGGGGCGAGTGCGTATCGTGCCCTTGCCAAAGAGCTGTTGGGTATTTCAAAGCCAGCGCCAGCAGCGGCATAAGGAGACGACATGGCTGATAAGAAAAGCAGAGGTTTGGGCCGCGGTCTGTCTGCGTTAATGGCGGACGTTGCGCCAAAAGCAGAAGAGCCAGTATCAAGTGCAGATGTATCCAGGTCAGATAGGTATGTGCCAATCGAATTGGTATTCCCAAATCCTGATCAGCCGCGTCGTACGTTTGATGAAGAAAAATTAGACGAGCTGACGGAGTCCATTAAATCCAAAGGGATTTTCCAACCGTTGATCGTCCGGCAGCGTCCTGGAAATCAACAACAATTTGAAATCGTTGCGGGAGAGCGTCGCTGGCGTGCTGCACAACGGGCAAAATTGCATCAAGTTCCTGTTATTGTTAGAGAATTTACCGATACAGAAGTTCTTGAAATTGCAATTATAGAAAACATTCAGCGATCGGATTTAAACCCTGTCGAGGAGGCAGCGGGTTATCGTCAATTGATGGACCGTTTCGGCCATACTCAGGAAAAACTGGCAGAAGCGATGGGTAAAAGTCGAAGCCATATCGCCAATTTACTGCGGTTGCTGAATTTGCCAGATGATGTTCAGGGATATCTGGTGTCTGGTCAACTATCCGCGGGTCATGCGAGAGCGCTGATCACATCGGATCACCCATCGGAGTTGGCGAAGAAAATTATCGCCGGCGGCCTTTCTGTTCGCGAAACGGAACGATTGGTGAAACAAGCGGCTCAGGGCAATGATGACCGCGCAGGTGCACAACTTGGCAAGTTGAAACCCGTGATCGACAAGGATTCTGATTCAAAAGCGCTAGAAGGGGATTTGTCCGCGGCCCTTGGAATGCGCGTATCTGTTGATCATAAAATGGGAACTGAAGCCGGTTCGATAACGATATCCTATAAAACGCTAGATCAGTTGGATGATCTGTGTGCGCTTTTGAGTGCTACGAATTTGGACGGGTCCAAATAAACAGTAATACACATGTTAGAGTCACAATTTGAATGATCATGACATGTTGTGGAACGCGTACCGCAACAGAGACTCCAATGACCGCGATGATTGAAATAGTTGCGGCGCGTTTTGCATTTCGGCTAATCGCACCGCTTCTGTTCCAGTCATGGATCATGGGGCCAAATGTTTTGTGTGATATCAACCAGCTGTGTAGGCGTTTAGACGATTTCGCAAAACAAAAAGAGGCAAGTAAAACCAGCGGAACCGTAGGCACGAGTGGCAGGATAATACCAGCGACGCCAACAGAAAGCGCGATTAATCCCGCAGATATCCAAAAAAACCGCATCATTCGCATGCATCTAATATGTGATAGATGACTTGGTTTAGTAACTTTGTGCCGGTCTGCGTTGCGAACAACATACCGTTGCTTTCGCCAATCATGCCCATTTCAATTAAATCACTTAATTTTGAGAGCTTAAACGACCCACTGCTTAACCCGTTTAAGCGGTGCACGCTAATACCAGACGCCATTCGCATCCCCATTAGCACGAATTCTGATAATTGATCATCAGCCGATAAATGCGTCCAAGAATCTATGTTTTTTCCCTCATAGACACTGTTTTTCCAAATTTCAGGGGCCAGGTGCGTTTCTGTGCTGTATCGTCCCTGTTGTGTTGTTAATCGGCCGTGGGCACCGGGACCAATGCCGATATAGTCGCCATATTTCCAATAGACTTGATTGTGGATGCTTTCCTGACCAGGTGCCGCATGATTTGAAACCTCATATCGTGGCATACCTGCAGCGGCGCATTCTTCTTGTGTAATGTCATACATACGCTCGGCATTTTCATCTTCTGGTAATCCTTTCAGTAAACCGCGATTGTACCGATCACCAAAGGCCGTTCCCTGTTCAATGGTCAGCTGATAGGCAGATATATGATCGACCGCCATGGATAGCGCCTCTTTCAGCTCAACTCGCCAGCTTTCAGGCTCTTGATGTTGACGCGCATAGATAAGGTCAAAGCTGACACGATCAAAATTATCTCTTGCAATATCAAAGGCTTGCTTGGCTTCTGCGACCGTGTGCATGCGGCCAAGCCCAACGAGATCATCATCCCTAAGTGATTGAATTCCCATGGAAATACGATTTACGCCCGCTGTCGCATAGCCCACAAATCGCCCTGCATCAACGGATGTTGGATTGGCCTCTAGGGTGCATTCAAAATTGTTGGCCTTGGGCCAATGATAATGAATTCGTTCCAATATATCATGCACTGTTTCAGGGGGCATAAGACTGGGCGTGCCACCACCAAAAAAGACAGAATTCAAAACCCGCCTGCTGGTTAATTCAGCGTAGCGGTCAATTTCGCGTAAATATGCGTTTTTCCATGATGATTGGTCGATGGATTTGGCAACGTGGCTATTGAAATCGCAATAGGGGCATTTGGCGGCGCAAAAGGGCCAGTGGATATAGACTCCAAAACCGCCGTTACGCCAATCAGCCACCAAAACACCCCGCGACGAATTTTCTGAAACTGTCTGCACGATGGCTTATCCGGTTTTTTTCCTCAAACGGCATTTCGGCAAATGTGACATCATAGCCGTCTGGTTGGAAAATTGGATCGTACCCATGGCCAATCTGACCGCGCATGGGCCACACCAATTGACCAGACACACTCCCCTCAAAAACTTCATCATGTCCATCTGGCCACGCCAAAACCAGAGTGCTGCGAAATTGCGATATTCTAGGGTAGGGCGCTGAACGTTCATCTAACATTGCATTGGTTTTTTCCATTGCCATAACAAAATCACGCCCATTTTTGGTTTCCGCCCAGTCCGCGGTGTATACACCCGGTGCGCCATCCAGCGCGTCGATTGTGATCCCACTATCGTCTGCCAACGCAGGCAGGCCTGTTGCCTTTGCCGCGGCATGCGCCTTGATCCGTGCATTTCCAACAAATGTGGTTTCGGTTTCTTCTGGTTCTGGCAGGTTTAGTTCAGCAGCACCCTTTACCGAAATACCATAGGGGGCAAGAAGACTTACAATTTCTTCCAGCTTGCCCGCGTTATGGGTTGCAACCAACAAGATTGTGTCTGTGAATTTGCGAGTCATGATACCGCTGCAAGTTGATGTTCAACCAACTCACTCACACCTTTTTCGGCCAAGTCTAATAGTTGGTTCATTTGGTCACGCGAATATGTCGCGCCCTCTGCGCTCATCTGCGTTTCAATCATCTGACCGTTTGCCAAAATGATAAAGTTTCCGTCAACGCCTGCATCGCTATCCTCTGGATAATCCAGGTCAAGAACAGGTTGGCCCGCGTAAATACCGCAGCTAACCGCAGCAACAGGTGAAATAAGTGGATCACTCGACAGCGTGCCCGCCTTCATCAATTTGTTCACCGCCAGCTTTAGCGCAACCCAACCGCCTGTAATTGACGCGCACCGTGTTCCACCATCGGCTTGAATAACATCACAATCGACTGTGATTTGCATTTCACCCATCGCTACACGATCAACACCCGCACGCAATGATCGACCAATCAGGCGTTGAATTTCCACAGTGCGTCCGCCCTGTTTGCCCGATGCAGCCTCGCGGCGCATACGTGATGATGTGGAACGGGGCAGCATGCCGTATTCCGCAGTAACCCAACCTAAACCCGATCCTTTGATAAAGGGCGGCACGCGATCTTCAACCGTGGCGGTGCACAGGACATGAGTATCGCCAACCTTGATCAAACACGAACCTTCGGCGTGCTTTGTCACGTTGGTTTCAATTTGAATTGAACGCATTTCATCAAGTTTCCGACCAGAAGGGCGCATGGGAATTTCCTTTCGTTTGTTGTGGACTGGATACCTGTCCCTATATAGATTACGCAAGCCCGATTGACGAATTAGATCCACAGGTTTTAATTGTGCGCCACAAAGGACAGTACCATGACTGACTCGAACGCCATTCTGACAGAAATGAACGACAGATCACGTGAAGTTTTCCGTCGCGTGGTCGAAGGATATTTGGATAATGGTGAACCTGTTGGTTCGCGTACATTGACCCGCGATTTCAGCGAAAAAATCAGTGCCGCGACCATCAGAAACGTCATGCAAGATTTAGAATATATGGGGTTGTTGGGATCGCCGCATATCAGTGCGGGGCGCATTCCAACGCAACTTGGTTTGCGGATGTTTGTAGATGGATTGTTAGAGGTTGGTGAACTCACTGATACAGACCGCACAATGATTGACCAATCCACTGATCGTGATTCGTCCAATGTTGGGGATATGTTGGACCGCGTCAGCACGGCCTTGTCTGGCGCAACCCAAGGCGCATCAATCGTATTGGCCCCCAAACAGGAAGCGCCGATAAAGCATATTGAATTTGTGTCCTTGTCCCCAGATCGCGCATTGGTGGTTTTGGTATTTGCCAATGGTCATGTCGAAAATCGGATATTCACACCGCCAATTGGCCAAACACCCAGTTCGCTGCGAGAGGCGGCCAATTTTTTGAATTCTATCATGCAGGGCCATACCCTGTCCGAAGCACGAAACGTTGTTGACGCCGAAATCAAAACCCGCCGTCAAGAATTGGATACGCTAGCACAAGAGTTGGTTGAAACAGGAGCCGCACTTTGGGAGAACGAGGGAGAGCGTCACGAACGATTGATCGTGCGGGGGCGTTCGAATCTTTTGGCAAACGAAGCAGAAGAAGCCGAGCTTTTCCGCATAAAAGAGCTGTTTGACGACCTAGAACGCAAGCGCGATATTGCCGATTTTCTGGAATTGACCCAACAAGGCGACGGAGTGCGCATTTTTATTGGGTCTGAGAACAAACTTTTTTCATTATCGGGTTCCTCTTTGGTGGTTTCTCCGTATATGAACGCTGATCGAAAGATTATTGGTGCTGTCGGCGTAATTGGACCGACGCGCCTAAACTATGGGCGGATTGTGCCCATTGTGGATTACACCGCGCAGCTTGTTGGCAAGATGATCGCGGATCAAAGTTAGAGGTGAATGATGGCAGAGCCAAAAGAACAAGAATTTTTGGATGACATTGCGGATGTAGAAGCAGAGCAAGATGCAGATGAAATGATCGACATCGATGAAGCCGCGGCAGAGCTTGATGAAATTGATGCATTACGCGCCGAACGTGACGAATACAAAGATCGATTCATGCGCGCCTTGGCGGATGCTGAAAATTCACGCAAGCGTGCAGACAAAGATCGTAAAGAGGCTGAAAACTACGGCGGATCGAAACTGTCCCGTGATTTGTTGCCTGTTTATGACAACATGAAACGCGCGATTGAGGCCGTGGGGGACGAACAACGCGAAGCGGCCGCTGCATTGATCGAAGGTGTTGAACTGACGATGCGCGAACTGTTGAACGTGTTTTCAAAACACGGCATCACCATTATCGCGCCCGAGGTTGGTGATAAATTCGATCCCCAACAGCATGAAGCGATGTTTGAGGCTCCCGTGCCAGGAACAAAAGCAGGGGACATCATTCAGGTGTCCGCAGAGGGGTTCATGTTGCACGATCGATTGTTGCGGCCCGCACAGGTTGGCGTGTCATCAACACCAGCAAGTTAATTTGAAAGGGGCGCTTATTTAAGCGCCTCTTTTAATTCATATAGCTTTTGCAATGCCTCACGCGGTGTCAATTCATCAGGCAATATTTCGTTTAGCATTTGTTCAAGTTCATTGGCTTCCGATGCAACTGGCGCGGTTTGTCTTGGTGTCGCTGCAAACAAAGGTAGATCGTCAATAATGGCCTTGGGAGTGTTGCTTCCTTCCCGTTCGCCTTGTTCCAACGCATCCAAAACAACGCGCGCGCGCTCAACCACAGCGCTGGGCAATCCAGCCAGTTTGGCCACCTGAACACCATACGAACGATCTGCGGCCCCCTTTTTCACTTCGTGCAGAAATATGACATCGCCTTCCCATTCCTTGACGGTGACGGTTGCGTTTTCAACGTTGTCCATTTTATCCGCTAAGGCCGTCATTTCGTGATAATGCGTGGCAAACAGCGCTCTTGATTTATTGACATCGTGGATATGCTCTAACGTTGCCCAAGCGATTGACAAGCCGTCATATGTTGCGGTCCCGCGGCCGATTTCATCCAAAATAACTAGGGCACGGTCATCTGCCTGATTTAGGATTGCCGCAGTTTCTACCATTTCCACCATAAATGTGGACCGTCCGCGGGCCAGATCATCGGATGCGCCAACACGGCTAAACAATTGGCTAACGGCCCCGATATGCGCATGATCCGCAGGAACATAGGAACCTGACTGCGCCAATATGGCGATCAATGCGTTTTGGCGCAGGAATGTCGACTTACCTGCCATGTTTGGACCCGTTAGCAACCAAATCTTACCATTATCCAGCGCACAATCATTTGCCACAAAACGCGCCCCATCCGATTGCAACGCGGCCTCAACGACGGGGTGCCGCCCGCCCGCGATTTCAAATGCCTTGCTGTCGTCAATGATTGGACGAACCCAATCATTTGATTGCGCAATTTTTGCAAGGCTTGTGGCAATATCCAACTCCGCCAAACCACTTGCGGCAGTGGAAATTTCATCAGAAAGCTTCAATATTTCCCTAATTAGAGACTGATATATATGCTTTTCCAACTCAATCGCGTGATTGCCTGCGTTCAGAATTTTGATTTCGATTTCCGATAAGGGAACCGTTGTAAAGCGCACCTGATTGGCCGTTGTCTGACGGTGAATAAAGGTTTCATTTAATGGAGGTGCCATCATTTTGTCCGCGTGCGTTGCGGTAGTTTCGATGAAGTAGCCCAAAACATTATTATGCTTGATCTTAAGCGATGAAATCTCGGTCAGCTCGATATATTCCTGCTGCATTTTTGCGATGATACCGCGGCCTTCGTCCCGCAGTTGGCGGGTTTCATCCAGCTCGGCATCATAGCCTACGGCGACAAAACCACCATCGCGTGACAATAGCGGGGGTTCATCGACCAATGCATTGTGCAGCAGTGCGACCAATTCATCAAACCCGATCAGGGTTTTTAATGCATCATTCATCAAATCGGGCAAAGCATCCCGATCATATTTCATTGAAATATCAGAGGCTTGAGTCAATCCCGACCGAATGCTAACCAAATCGCGCGGTCCAGCACGATCCAAGGCAATCCGTGACAGGGCGCGGTCCAGATCGGGCACCTGACGCAGGGCTTCGCGCAATGTATCGGCATTTGTTGGGTGATCGAGCATATGTTGGATGCAATCAAGCCGTTTGTTGATTAATCGCACATTCATAGAAGGCGATGAAATCTGCCGTTCCAACAAACGCCCGCCACCCGCGGTTACGGTGCGATCCACTGTTGCCAATAGGGACCCAGCGCGTCCACCACCTTGGATAGATTGCGTAATTTCCAGATTGCGCCGTGTCGCGGCATCAATCTGCATCACGCGCTGGGTCGATTCTTTCACTGGCCACTGCAGCCGGGGCAGCTGACCTTTTTGCGTGATATCTAGATATTCGATCAACGCACCCATTGCCGATATTTCAGCGCGATCAAATCCACCAAAAGATTCTAGTGATGCGACGCTAAATAGGGATTTTAGACGCATTTCCGCACTCTGACTGTCAAATGCGGCACGCCCTAATGCGGTTATGGATGCCCCCGACTCTTCAACCAATTCGCGGAACCGATGCTCGGTTGTTTCAGAAACCAAAACCTCACTTGGAGACAAACGTGCAAGCTCTGGCCCCAACATAACCGAAGGCAGCGCCATGACATGAAACGCCCCTGTGGAAATGTCCACCCACGACAGCGCACCTTCATCACGGACCAATGAATAGGCGGCCAAATAGTTATGTCGCCGCGCATCTAACAAACTGTCTTCGGTTAGGGTGCCTGGCGTCACCAATCGGACAACATCGCGACGTACCACGGCCTTATACCCGCGTTTTTTCGCTTCTGCTGGGCTTTCCAACTGTTCACATACGGCAACACGAAACCCTTTGCGGATCAGGGTTAATAAATATCCTTCGGCCGCATGATGGGGCACGCCGCACATTGGAATATCTTCGCCACTGTGTTTTCCGCGTTTGGTCAGGGCGATATCCAAAGCGCCTGACGCCGCAACCGCATCATCAAAGAACAATTCGTAAAAATCACCCATGCGGTAAAACAACAATGCATCTGGGTATTTTGCCTTAATCTCCAGATACTGTGCCATCATTGGTGTCACGGGCTTGCTCCTAGTATTTGCCTTGCCAACTTACATATCCGTGACTCTACAGAAAAGCCAAAAACGATCAGGTTGCGCCTAATAAAATTGCGCTGTAAGGAGGTTTTGCGCAACAAAGGACGCCATATATGACGAAAACTAAAATTACCCGTGAAGAAGCCCTAAATTTCCACCTTGAACCAACACCAGGCAAGTGGGAGGTCAGCGCAACCGTCCCAATGACCACGCAGCGGGATTTGTCACTGGCGTATTCCCCGGGTGTTGCGGTTCCTTGTGAAGAGATCGCGGAAAATCCAGAGCTGGTTTACGATTACACAAACAAGGGCAACTTGGTTGCTGTGATTTCAAACGGAACAGCGGTTTTGGGTTTGGGTAATTTGGGTGCGCTGGGCAGCAAGCCTGTGATGGAGGGGAAATCCGTTTTGTTCAAACGGTTCGCCGACGTGAATTCAATCGACATCGAGGTGGACACAGAGGATCCTGATGAATTCTGTAAGGCGGTTAAACTGATCGGCCCAACATTTGGCGGCATAAACCTTGAAGACATCAAGGCGCCCGAATGTTTCATTATTGAACAGCGTCTGAAAGAGGAAATGGACATCCCCGTTTTCCATGATGATCAACATGGAACGGCCGTGATTTGTGCGGCGGGTTTGATCAACGCCCTGCATATTTCAGGGAAAAAGATTGAGGATGTGAAAATCGTCCTAAACGGCGCGGGTGCGGCGGGCATCGCCTGTATCGAACTATTGAAATCCATGGGCGCGCGGCATGAAAATTGTATCGTCTGCGACACCAAAGGCGTGATTTATCAGGGCCGTACCGAGGGTATGAACCAATGGAAATCAGGCCATGCTGTGAAAACAGATTTGCGCACATTGGAACAGGCGATGGTGAACGCCGATGTATTTTTGGGTGTGTCGGTTAAGGGTGCCGTGACGCAGGAAATGGTGAAATCGATGGCGGATAACCCTGTCATTTTTGCCATGGCGAATCCAGATCCCGAAATCACGCCAGAAGAAGCGCATGAGGTGCGTCCAGATGCCATCGTTGCAACAGGGCGCAGTGATTATCCAAATCAGGTGAACAATGTTTTGGGTTTCCCTTATTTGTTCCGTGGCGCGTTGGATATTCATGCCCGTGCAATCAATGATCCGATGAAAATCGCCTGTGCACAGGCCTTGGCCGAATTGGCCCGAGAGGATGTTCCAGATGAGGTTGCCGTGGCCTATGGCCGCAAACTGACCTTTGGGCGTGATTATATTATTCCAACGCCCTTTGACCCACGCCTGATCCACCGCATCCCACCTGCGGTTGCGCTGGCAGGTATGGAAACAGGTGCTGCACGTCGTCCTATCGTGGATATGGACGGTTATGAGGTGTCCTTGCAATCGCGTATGGACCCAACGGCCAGCATTCTGCGCGGGCTGAACGCACGCGCCCGCGCGGCGCAGGCGCGGATGATCTTTGCCGAAGGGGATGACCCCCGGGTGTTGCGCGCCGCCGTGGAATATCAACGTCAGGGTATGGGCAAGGCCTTGGTCGTGGGCCGTTCCGCCGACGTTAAAGCCAAGCTGGAGGCCGCAGGTCTTGGCGATGCTGTGCGCGAGCTTGAGGTTGTGAACGCCGCCAATACGCAGCATCTAGAGACCTACAAAGAATTGCTATACAAACGTTTGCAGCGCAAGGGATTTGACCGCGCTGATGTGCACCGCCTTGCCGCTCGCGACCGTCACGTGTTTTCCGCGCTGATGTTGGCACATGGGCATGGCGATGGTTTGGTTACGGGCGCGACACGAAAATCCGCTCACGTTCTGAACCTGATCAACCATGTGTTTGATGCGGATGCAGATCATGGCGCGGTTGGTGTCACGGCCTTGTTGCATAAGGGTCGGATCGTTCTGATGGCCGATACATTGGTGCACGAGTGGCCGGATGACGAAGATCTGGCAAATATCGCCGAACGCGCCGCGGGTGTGGCGCGACACTTGGGCCTTGAACCGCGCGTGGCGTTCGTTAGCTTTTCTACCTTTGGGTATCCCGTTTCTGAACGGGCTGAAAAAATGCACATTGCCCCTCGGGTTTTGGATAAGCGCGGCGTTGATTTCGAATACGAAGGTGAAATGACGGTTGATGTTGCCCTGAACGCGCAAGCGCAAGCGCAATATCCATTCTCACGCCTTAGTGGGCCTGCTAATATCTTGGTCGTTCCCGCCCGTCATTCTGCCAGTATTTCGGTGAAACTGATGCAGGAAATGGCAGGTGCGACCGTGATTGGTCCGATCTTATCAGGGGTTGATAAATCCATCCAAATTTGCCCGTCCGTTGCCACAGCGACAGATATTTTGAACATGGCAGTTTTGGCAGCGTGTAAAGTCGGCTAATATCGTCCTATGGCGATTTATAATCTTGGTTCGATCAACATCGACAATTTCTATCAGGTGCCGCACATTCCGGCGCCTGGGGAAACCATTGCAGCGGGACATATGTCTGTGGGTCTTGGGGGGAAGGGTGCGAATATGTCCGTTGCCGCCGCCCGCGGTGCCGCGCGTGTCGTGCATATTGGTGCGATTGGCGCCGAAGGTGCATGGGCGCGTGATCGATTGACGGAGTATGGAGTTGATACGCGGTTTATTGTTGATGGCACGCGCACGGGTCACGCGATTATTTGTGTGGCAGAGGATGGTGAAAACGCCATCACTTTGTTCACGGGGGCAAATCACGAAATTACATCTGATTTGATCGGGTCCAGCCTGTCAGAGGCACAGACAGGCGATATTTTCGTCACGCAAAACGAAACAAATGCCCAAGAAGAAGCCTGTGAAATGGCAAAACGGTTGGGGTTGCGCGTGGCCTATGCCGCGGCCCCATTTGGTGCGGGGGCGGTTCAGGCCGTTCTGCCATATATTGATATGCTGATCTTGAACCAGATTGAGGCCGATCAATTAACGAACGCGCTGGGTCTGCGCCCCGATCAGTTGGATGTGAATGATGTTATCGTTACCCTTGGTGCCGATGGATGCCGTTGGTTTGATAATCAAAACGGCTACGTCAATGACTATCCCGCGATCACGACAGATGTGGTTGATACAACGGGCGCTGGGGACACGTTTACAGGTTATATTCTGGCTGGGCTGGACCGTGGAATGCCGATGGAACAGGCGATCCGCCTTGCATCGCAAGCCGCATCCATCATGGTCTCGCGTCAGGGTACAGCGGACGTTATTCCAGACCTAAAGGATATTCAGGATCGGTTTGGCGTTTCCTGAAGCCTGATTGCTTCGACAGAATTTTCGGTAAGTAAGCCGACCGCCCCCAGCGGCGGAACAGAATGCGCCGCCCATGGGGGCGGTCGGCGCATCGCCACTCTCGCGAGTGGCGGGAACATGATTAAATGAAAAGGGACCCGAAAGCCCCTTATTAGTGTCGATATTAGCTGCGAACCAGCTTTTCATAACTTTCGGAAATATCGCGGGTCAGTGCGCCAACCTCGAAATTGTAATCGCCGATTTGACCAACGGGCGTCACCTCGGCCGCTGTTCCAGTTAGCCAGCATTGTTCAAAGCTTTCCAGCTCTTCTGGCATGATGTGGCGTTCGTTTACCTTGATGCCTTTGTCTTTCAGCATGTCGATCACAGTTTGACGTGTGATCCCGTTTAGGAACGCATCGGGCGTTGGCGTATGAACCTCTCCATCTTTTACGAAAAAGATGTTCGCGCCTGTCGCTTCGGCAACATATCCACGGTAATCAAACATCATAGCGTCAGAACATCCTTTATCCTCTGCGGCATGCTTGGACATGGTTGCGATCATATATAGGCCTGCTGCCTTGGCCTGTGATGGGGCGGTTGCGGGGTCTGGACGGCGCCATTTTGCGATATCCAATTTCGCGCCTTTCATTTTAGCGTCGCCATAATAATTGCCCCAGGCCCAAACGGCCACGGCCATGCGAACGGGGTTTCCACGGGATGCGACACCCATATCATTGCCTGCACCGCGCCATGCAACTGCGCGGACATAGGCATCCTTTAGCCCATTGGCATCAAGTGCGGCTTGTTTCGCGGCCTCGATCTCATCAACGGTGTAGGGAATTTCAAAATCAATCAGTTGACCAGATTTGATGAGTCGATCTGAATGTTCGCGGCTTTTAAAGATTTTGCCTTCGTAGCAACGCTCGCCTTCAAACACAGAGCTGGCATAGTGCATCGCATGCGTCAGAATGTGGACCTGTGCATCACGCCACTCAACCAATTGACCATCAAGCCAAATTTTGCCATCGCGATCTTCATAACTGCCAGCCATCGTAGTATCCTCTCGCTGTGTTTCGTGGGTCAATCTTTCGTAATCTTTCACAAACTATGTCCGTTTCGGTCATAATATTGCGCAAAAACTGAGAATCGGTACCAGTTCGGACTTGGAATGTCAACAACACTGACATAAAATGGATCTGAGTAAAAAGGATGCTGAATATGGCGACCTCTAATCGTTCCACGGGCGAGGCCCTGTTATTTTTAACTGATGAACAGCTGCGTCAGGGGATCGAAGCGATGTTTTTCGCCTATCGCGGTTTCACCGCTGATCCAGATCGTATTTTGGATAAATATGGGTATGGACGCGCCCACCACCGCGCCATTCACTTTATCAATTGTGTTCCCGGGACGACGGTGAATAACCTGTTGCACATCTTGGGTGTCACTAAACAATCCCTGAACCGTGTCCTGCGATCCCTGATCGAAGATGGATTGGTCGAAGTGCAGGTTGGTCAAAAGGATCGTCGTGAACGACATTTGTATTTGACTGAAACGGGACAATCCTTGGAACAAGAATTGTCAAACGCCCAACGCGCGCGCATGCGCAGTGCCTATCGCGATGTGGGGGCGGATGCCGTTTCTGGGTTTCGTCAAGTGTTAGAGGCAATGATGGACCCAGAGATGAAGCGCGCCTATTGGAAATTACGCGATAATGAGGGGACGGAATAATGAATGCCCACCTTCTTATTGTCGATGATGATGAACGCATTAGGTCGCTGCTAAAACAATTTTTGTTGCGCAACGGATTTTTGGTCAGCGCTGCACGGGATGCAATGCATGCCCGAAAAATTCTGTCTGGTTTGGATTTCGATATGATTGTATTGGACGTCATGATGCCGGGGGAAGATGGCGTCAGCCTGACAAAATACATTCGCGAAACCCGTCAGACGCCTATATTACTGCTGACCGCAAAGGGCGAAATAGAGGATCGCATTGTTGGGCTTGAAGCGGGTGCAGATGATTATTTAGCCAAGCCGTTTGAGCCCAAAGAATTGTTGTTGCGGATCAACGCCATTCTGCGCCGTGTGCCCGAACCAAAAATTTCCCAACTCACACCAACAATTTTGCATTTGGGGATTTGTCGATATGACATTTCCCGCGGTGAGTTGTGGCAGGGTGATCAACTGGTGCGACTGACAGGAACAGAGCAAGAGTTGATGAAGATATTTGCGGGGTCCGTGAATGAGCCTGTTTCGCGGGCCCAGTTGGTGTCCGAACTGGGTCGTGATGACAGCCAAGCCCAAGATCGCGCGATTGATGTTCAAATTACACGGCTGCGTCGTAAGTTAGAGGCCAACCCGAAAGAACCGCGATACCTTCAAACCGTGCGTGGTGCGGGGTATATGTTGATTAACGATTAGGTAACACTCGCACCGACGTTATACCGACACGATACCGACGTGAAACCGATGTTCGTTTTAGGCAGATTTGATACTGGCCGTTACGTAATTTACCGACAGATCGCGATCAGATAATTTCCAGCCCCAAGTGATTGGATTAAACACAAACCCCTTGCGATCCACAGGTTCCAGTCCCGCGTTTGAGATCAGCGTATAGAGTTCATCGGGTGTGATAAATTTGGACCATTCGTGTGTCCCCTTGGGCAACCAGCGCATTACGTATTCCGCCCCCACGATCGCCATTGCGAAACTTTTGGGATTGCGATTGATCGTTGAACAGACCATCAACCCACCCGGGCGCAGTAATTTTTGACAAGCTGTCAAATAGGCAAGCGGATCAGCCACGTGTTCAACAACTTCCATATTTAGAACGATATCAAATGCGTCACCGTTTTCGGCCAATTCCTCAGCCGTTCCAAAACGGTAGTCGATGTCTAACCCCGACTGGCGGGCGTGTGCCTCGGCCACGGGAATGTTTCGTGCTGCTGCATCCACACCAACCACAGTGGCACCCAGACGCGCCATCGGTTCGCACAACAACCCGCCACCGCACCCAATATCTAAAATGCGCAGGCCCTGAAACGGGTTAGATGCTTTCAGATCACGATCAAATTCGCCTGCAATTTGCGTTGTGATATAATCCAAACGGCATGGGTTTAGCATATGAAGTGGCTTGAATTTCCCATGAGGGTCCCACCATTCTGCCGCCATTGCCTCAAACTTTGCAACTTCTGCTGGATCAACGGTCGTCTCTGAGGGTTGCATTTTCATCTCCGTCTGGTTTTCTTGAGTTTAGATCACATATAGGACGTATATGGACAACCGATCAGAGCAAAAAGCAGAAAATTCTCCGTTATATCCCGCGATTGACCCGTTTTCGCAGCAAATGTTGGATGTGGGGGATGGCCATAAGGTTTATTTGGAACAATCCGGCGCGCGGGATGGGTATCCCGTGGTGGTTGTTCATGGCGGACCTGGTGCAGGGTGCGGCGCGTCAATGCGCCGATATTTCGATCCAACCAAATATCGCATCATCATGTTTGATCAACGCGGATGTGGTCGGTCACTGCCCTATGCCAGCATCGAGCACAACACCACTTGGGATTTGGTGCGCGATATGGAACAAATCAGAACCCACCTGGACGTGGAGCAATGGGCTGTGTTTGGGGGGAGTTGGGGCGCGACGCTATCGTTGATTTATGCACAAACCCATCCCGATAGCGTCAGTCACCTGATCCTGCGTGGTGTGTTCCTGATGACACAGCCTGAGTTGGATTGGTTTTACGGTGGGGGCGCAGGAAAATTCTGGCCCGAGCTGTGGCAGCGATTTGTTTCTGTCATCCCAGAGGATGAGCGTGATGACCTGATTGCTGCCTATCACAAACGGTTGTTTTCTGGTGACATGCGCGAAGAAATGCGGTTCGGCACCACATGGACACAGTGGGAAAATGCACTCGCATCGTTTCAATCAAATGGGTTTGGTGGGCATTGCCCGCCTGCCTATGCACGTACATTCGCGCGGATTGAAAACCACTATTTCATTAATGATGGTTTTTTAAATCAGGATCAAAAAATCCTGAATAACATGGAAAAAATTCGCCATATTCAGGGATATATTGTGCAAGGTCGCTATGACATGATTTGTCCACCTGCAATGGCGTACGAGCTTTCGCGGAAATGGCCACGATGCGATCTACGTATTATGCCCTATGCAGGACATGCGATGTCCGAACCCAAGATAAGTTCGGAACTGGTTTCAATCATGGATAAATTGCGATTTTAATCCGATTTGGATGAAATAGGTTGTTTTTCGGCGGATCGTTCCGACATATGTTCAAACCAAAAGGAATGGACATGCCCGAAGTAAATCAAGCTGCACTGGAATTTTTGATGACGCGCCGGTCGCGCCCCGCAAAAACGCTCGACCTGCCTATTCCTGATCGGACAGAGTTATTGTTGCTATTGACGGCGGCCGCGCGTACTCCAGACCATGGCAAGTTAGAGCCGTGGCGTTTCATTGTTCTGTCCAAAGATAAATTGCGCAGTTTGGCAGATTTGGTTGCTGATCGTGGTGCCGCGCTGGGATACGAGCCCGAGAAAATTGAAAAGGCCCAGGGTGCCTATAACACGGGACACCTGGCCGTCGCAGTTATTGAGGTTCAAAAACCCTCTGAGAAAATTCCAGCGATTGAACAAACCTATTCTGCGGGTGCCGCGTGCCTTGCGTTATTGAATGCAGCACTTGCCTCTGGTTGGGGGGCAAATTGGATTTCTGGTTGGCCATCGCATGACCGCGGATTTGTCGAGTCTGGCTTTGGTTTGGCAGAAAATGAACGCGTTGCGGGAATTATTTATCTGGGCACAGAGCGCGCCGCACCACCAGAGCGTCCGCGCCCCAACCTTGACGATATTGTGAGTTGGGAATGACGCAAATTACGCGCGCAATCGCGCTTTCGATTTCACAGTTTTCTGATCGTCGATTTCAACGCGTAGTACTTAAATCCATCGTTCTTGCGATATTTGCGCTTTGGGCCTTGGCTGCGGGCGGTGGCAGTGTTTTGGGATGGCTGTTCAGTGGCGACTTAACCCTCCCATGGATTGGCACGATCACATTTAACGGTTCACTGATTGGTTGGGGGGCATTTTGGATTATACTGGGATTATCGATGTTCTTGATGGTTCCAGTTGCCTCCGCAATGTCCGCATTTTTTGTCGATGATGTCGCCCGCGCCGTTGAAGATCGCCACTATCCTATTACCCAAGCGCAGTATCGTTCAAAACTGTCTGAAGAGGTGAGAGAGAGCCTTGGGTTTCTGGGGACAATGTTGGTGGCAAACCTGGTCGCGTTAATTTTTTACGCACAATTTACCGTATTTGCGCCGATTATTTTTTGGTCATTGAACGGATATTTGATTGGACGCGAATATTTTTATATGGCTGCGAAACGCCATTTGGGGCGCGACAATGCGTTATCCGCATTTCGCGATCAGCGTTATCGCGTATGGATGTGCGGTGTGATTTTGGTCCTACCGATGAGCGTTCCGTTATTGAACCTATTGGTTCCTGTTCTTGCCGCGGCAAGTTTTACCCATTTGTTTCAAGGGTGGATGGCGGACCGTAACGGTCAAAGAAATCTAAATCATCCACGGTAATTGCACCTGAAACAATAATGCCTGCCACAATTGCCCAGATCACAGCGGAAATACCCGTTGTGATCCATGCCTTTTTACGCAGGTGGTGATTTTCTGGTGCGCCTGCTTGGGTGCCTTCGACAACGTCGCCCAGATCACCCTGGGTTTCGATATTAAATGGAATCACAATAAGAAATGTCATGAACCAAATGACAGCAAACAAGACTAATGCAGATGTGATTCCCATAACGATACCCCGATCTTAGACCTGTTCTAGTTCGATAAGCGTGCCATTAAAGTCCTTTGGATGCAGAAACAATACTGGTTTTCCATGTGCGCCGATCTTTGGTTCGCCTGTTCCCAACACCCGTGCGCCCGTGGATTTCAGATGATCACGCGCGGCTAGGATGTCATCAACCTCGTAGCATACATGGTGAATTCCGCCCGACGGGTTTTTATCCAAGAAACCTTGGATCGGGCTGTTTTCGCCAAGCGGGTACAAAAGTTCAATTTTTGTGTTTGGCAGTTCAATAAAAACGACGGTTACACCATGATCTGGTTCGTCCTGAGGTGCGCCGACGTTCGCACCCAATGCGCTGCGATATTGATCTACGGCCGCTTCTAAATCGGGAACGGCAATCGCCACATGGTTTAATCTTCCGATCATTTGGTAACCTCTTTCGTTTTCGCCTATATGCAGATTTTTTGGATAATTTCAAAGGGGACAGTTCCGCGCAGCTAAATTTGTTAACTCTTAATTAGCCTCCCGAACGCAACTTGGTTGGGACGTTTCTTTACAGATGCAATTTTCACCCCGATCCGTTCGTGTTTGTCGAACGGTTCGCCATTGACGCGTATGTTTTCCTTGCTTCCATTGATCACATAATGGTCAGTAACGAACTCGATCATTGGAGAATAAATGCCCTCGAACGTAATATTTTCTTTTACAAATGCATCAATGCGAATTTGTTTCAGATACAAGTGACGCTCAAAGCGCTGGCAAAAATAATTAACGTCCAACCCGTCTTTGCTGAACACATATAAATACTCACTTAGCGCTTCGAATGCATCTCTCACGTTCGTAGCTTCAAATTTTCGCAAAATGTTTCGTGTGTGATGTTTGACGGTTTCTTCGGAAATCCTAAGGTGCCGCGCAATTTCGCTGCGCGTTGCATTCGCGACAAGAAGTGGTGCTATGTCTAATTCTCTGACGGTTAAGGTCGGTTTTTTTGACTGCGATGTAAAAATGGTGGCACTTACAAATTGGTACCACCATTTTGAATTGATAAAGGTGGAATTAATCTTGCGGGATGACCCGCAGATTTAGTTCCATCAATTGCTCCGGCAACGGTTCTGATGGTGCGTCCATCATCAAATCCTCGGCGCGCTGGTTCATCGGGAACATGATGACTTCACGAATGTTCACGGTATCTGCCAATAGCATCACAATTCGGTCAATCCCAGCTGCACATCCGCCATGGGGGGGGGCACCATATTGGAATGCGTTTACCATCCCGCCAAACCGTTTGCGCACCTCGGATTCATCGTAACCTGCGATTTCAAACGCCTTGAACATGATCTCAGGTTTGTGGTTTCGGATTGCACCAGACACCAGTTCATATCCATTACAGGCAAGGTCATATTGGTATCCCTTCACCTCTAGCGGATCACCCAGAAGCGCATCCATCCCACCCTGTGGCATCGAGAATGGGTTGTGTTCGAAATCGATTTTACCAGTTTCTTCGTCTTTTTCGTAAATTGGGAAATCAACGATCCACGCAAATGCAAAACGCTCTTTATCCGTCAGCCCTAGCTCTTCACCGATAACATCGCGCGCTTTGCCAGCGACTTTCTCAAACGCTTTTGGTTTTCCACCCAAGAAGAAGGCCGCATCGCCAACGGTTAAACCCAATTGCTGACGGATGGCTTCTGTACGTTCTGGACCGATGTTTTTGGCCAATGGTCCTGCGGCTTCCGTTTCGCCATTATTGTCACGCCAGAAGATATAACCCATTCCGGGCAGACCCTCTTTCTGAGCGAACGCATTCATGCGGTCACAGAATTTACGGCTACCACCCGTGGGCGCGGGGATCGCGCGAATTTCTGTGCCTTCCTGCTCAAGCAGTTTGGCGAAAATGGCAAATCCAGAACCACGGAAATGATCCGAGACAATTTGCATTTTAATTGGGTTGCGTAGGTCTGGTTTGTCAGAACCATACCAAACCGCTGCATCCTTGTATGAAATCTGAGGCCAATCCGTATCAACGCGCCGATCGCCGCCAAATTCTTCGAATATTCCTGTGATCACGGGTTGGATTGTATCAAACACATCCTGCTGAGAGACAAACGACATCTCAAGGTCAAGTTGATAGAAATCTGTTGGGCTGCGATCTGCGCGTGGATCTTCGTCGCGGAAACAGGGTGCGATTTGGAAATATTTGTCGAACCCTGACACCATGATCAACTGTTTAAATTGCTGCGGCGCCTGAGGGAGGGCGTAGAATTTTCCAGGGTGCAAACGTGATGGCACAAGGAAATCACGCGCGCCTTCAGGGCTTGATGCTGTGATAATGGGCGTCTGATATTCGCGGAACCCTTTGTCCCACATGCGACGGCGGATCGATGCAACAACATCCGAACGCAGTGTCATGTTGTTTTGCATCGCTTCACGACGCAGGTCCAAGTAACGATACCGCAGGCGTGTCTCCTCTGGGTATTCTTGATCACCAAATACCATTAGGGGCAGTTCGCTTGATTGTCCCAAAACCTCGATGTCGCGAATGAAAACCTCAATCTCGCCAGTTGGAAGTTTGGGGTTAATCAAGGACTCGTCACGCGCCTTAACTTTACCGTCAATACGAATGCACCATTCACTGCGCACAGTTTCAACTTGTGAAAATACTGGGCTATCCGGATCACACAAAACTTGGGTCATGCCGTAATGGTCACGCAAATCGATGAATAGAACCCCACCGTGGTCACGTACACGGTGTACCCACCCTGACAACCGTACGGTGTCACCTACGTTTGAACTGTTCAACTCTGCACAGGTGTGACTGCGATAGGCGTGCATGATCTTTGCCCCTTTGACATATGACTATTTCGGCTGGCACGGATACACTAGGTTGTCGCATTGATGTCAAGCGAATTGCAGTATTTCCGAACAAATCCTGCCTGTGGAAACATGAATAATGTGTTTATCGCCTCATTCATAACAAATTCACTTTGCATTCCTTGGAACATAAATTGAATACAATAGAATGAGGATTCTTATGCGAACCAGGAAAATTGGTGATCGATCCCCGTTACGAGCGCCGGCTGTCTCTGCCAAAAAACTGCAACCTTGCCCCTGTTGATTGCATCCTTGAAATCAAAAGGACGCTTAATAATTGCCAAGATGGGCAAACGTAAACAGGACGATGGCACCTATCAATTGCTGTGTAAGCATGTCCATGATGCGATTTTTGCAAAAATTTATTTGTCATCAGAGGGGACTATCGTCGTGAAAGAGGGCCGTATTGGTCAGCGTCTGATCAATGGAAAACGCGGTGCGCCCGATTGGCCCAAGATCCAAGCAGAAATCGAGATTAGCAAGGCCAAAGGATACGTATCACTGAGCGAACATGAAATAGATGTTTTGGACCTATCGCTGCCAACCGTTTCCCTTTCCTCGGAAGAGGTTGAATTTATTCGCGTGGAATTGCCCGAATTTTTGGTCGACTCAGCGATTGGGTTTTACAGAGGGCAACATGAAAACGATGAAACAGTAACCTTTACGTTTTCCGTTGTGGAATACGACACCGCGGGTAATGCGCTATTAAACGCGATACGCGGGTTTAGCGTGCCACCCGTATGTCACATCAGGCGGTCCGCAATGGAATTGGCGGATAAATTATAATGTATTCTGGTGATGGGTAAGCAGCGTTGCCTTTACTGCACCAGAGGTTGCGGGCGTTAAAAGATTCGCGAAACGCTTTATATTATGCGGATTGGCCTTGAACCTTGGATCAAGATGCGTATAACGCAGGACAATTTGCGCGCGAAGATTTTCGCGCAATGTTGTTGCTGCTTACATACCGAGGTCTCCAATGCCCAAAAGAACCGATATTTCATCCATCATGATCATCGGCGCTGGTCCAATTGTGATCGGTCAGGCCTGCGAATTTGATTATTCAGGCGCACAAGCGTGCAAAGCGCTTCGCGAAGAGGGATATCGGGTCATCCTCGTCAACTCAAACCCTGCCACGATCATGACGGATCCTGGTATGGCGGATGCAACCTACATTGAACCTATTACTCCAGAGATTGTGGCCAAGATCATCGAGAAAGAGCGCCCCGATGCATTGTTGCCGACAATGGGCGGTCAAACGGGTCTGAACACCGCGCTATCGTTAGAGGAAATGGGGGTCCTTGACAAATTTGGCGTCGAAATGATTGGCGCGAAACGCGATGCGATTGAAATGGCCGAAGATCGCGCGTTGTTCCGTGACGCAATGGATCGTATCGGGTTGGAAAACCCAAAGGCGACAATCGTAACCGCACCCAAAAAAGAAGATGGAACAACCGACCTGAATGAAGGTGTTCGTATGGCGGTTGATGCGTTGGACGAAATCGGCCTTCCTGCGATTATTCGTCCTGCGTTTACATTGGGCGGAACGGGCGGTGGTGTTGCCTATAACCGTGAAGATTATGAATATTACTGTCGTACAGGGATGGACGCATCACCCGTTAACCAAATCCTTGTTGATGAATCCTTGTTAGGTTGGAAAGAGTACGAGATGGAAGTTGTGCGCGACAAAGCGGACAATGCAATCATCGTATGTTCAATTGAAAACGTAGATCCGATGGGCGTGCATACAGGTGATTCAATCACTGTTGCGCCTGCTTTGACTCTCACTGATAAAGAGTATCAAATCATGCGGAATGGGTCGATTGCTGTTCTGCGTGAAATCGGTGTTGAAACGGGTGGTTCAAATGTTCAGTGGGCCATCAACCCAGAAGATGGCCGTATGGTTGTCATCGAAATGAACCCGCGTGTATCGCGTTCATCGGCCCTTGCATCAAAGGCAACAGGTTTCCCAATTGCAAAAATCGCCGCGAAATTGGCGGTTGGATACACGCTAGATGAATTGGACAATGACATAACCAAGGTTACGCCTGCGTCATTCGAACCGACTATTGATTACGTCGTCACGAAAATCCCACGGTTTGCATTTGAAAAATTCCAAGGTTCTGAACCCTATTTGACGACAGCGATGAAGTCAGTGGGCGAGGCAATGGCAATTGGCCGCACGATCCATGAATCTCTTCAAAAGGCACTTGCATCGATGGAGACGGGCCTGACAGGCTTTGATGAGGTCGAGATCGAAGACGCCCCCGAGAAGTCAGCCGTGATCAAAGCGATCAGCAAACAAACACCTGACCGCATGCGCACAATCGCTCAGGCCATGCGTCATGGATTGACCAATGATGAAATTCACGGTGTGACCAAGTTTGATCCTTGGTTCCTTGATCGTATTCGCGAAATTGTCGAGGCTGAAGAACAAGTTCGTCAGAATGGCCTGCCCACAGCAACCGCAGATATGCGTCGATTGAAAATGATGGGCTTTACCGATGCGCGTTTGGCAAAACTAACTGGGTTTACCGAAGCGGATGTGCGTAAATCGCGTCACGGCCTTGGCGTCACAGCCGTATTCAAACGCATCGATACATGCGCCGCCGAGTTTGAGGCGCAAACTCCCTATATGTATTCAACTTACGAAGCCCCGATGATGGGCGAAGTAGAGTGTGAGGCGCGACCATCAGACAAGAAAAAGGTCGTTATTTTGGGGGGTGGCCCGAACCGTATCGGCCAAGGTATTGAATTTGACTATTGTTGCTGTCACGCGTGTTTTTCGTTGACCGATGTGGGTTACGAAACAATCATGATCAATTGTAACCCAGAAACGGTTTCAACGGATTACGATACCTCTGACCGTCTGTATTTTGAACCGCTGACATTCGAACATGTGATGGAAATTCTGCGGATAGAACAAGAAAACGGAACGCTACACGGTGTAATCGTTCAGTTTGGCGGACAAACACCATTGAAACTCGCCAAAGCGCTTGAGGCAGAGGGAATTCCGATCCTTGGGACGTCACCAGATGCAATTGATTTGGCAGAAGACCGCGAACGTTTCCAGGCATTGGTCAACCAGCTTGGCCTGAAACAACCAAAAAATGGGATCGCCAGCACAGACGCACAAGCGTTGGAAATCGCAACCGAAATTGGATTCCCACTGGTTATTCGCCCATCGTATGTTTTGGGCGGCCGCGCGATGGAAATCGTGCGCGATATGGATCAATTAAAGCGATACATTTCGGACGCCGTTGTGGTGTCAGGGGATAGTCCTGTTTTGTTGGATAGTTATCTATCTGGTGCTGTGGAATGTGATGTTGATGCATTGTGTGATGGGGAAAATGTGCATGTTTCAGGTATCATGCAACACATCGAGGAAGCGGGTGTGCATTCGGGAGATAGTGCATGTTCGTTGCCGCCACACAGCCTATCAAAAGAGATCACAGACGCATTGATCGAACAAACTGACGCGCTGGCAAAGGCATTGAATGTTGTTGGTCTCATGAACGTTCAGTTTGCGGTGAAAGATAACGAAATTTATCTGATCGAGGTGAACCCGCGTGCGTCGCGTACTGTTCCCTTTGTTGCAAAAGCAACCGACAGCGCCATTGCGTCCATCGCTGCGCGTTTGATGGCGGGCGAACCGCTCACCAACTTCCCAAAGCGTGAACCATATCGTGATGTTTCGTATGACGAAACGATTCCTTCAGCAGACCCAATGACATTGGCGGACCCGATGTTGCCATGGTTCAGCGTGAAGGAAGCGGTGATGCCCTTTGCGCGTTTCCCCGGTGTCGACACAATTTTGGGCCCAGAAATGCGTTCAACTGGTGAAGTCATGGGATGGGATCGTAGCTTTGGTCGTGCATTCCTAAAGGCGCAGATGGGCGCAGGGATGGATTTGCCAAAATCTGGTAAAGTCTTCTTCTCAATCAAAGACGATGACAAAACGGATGAGATGAAAGAAGCCGCAACAAACCTTGTTGAATTAGGTTTTCAGATTGTTGCAACCTCAGGAACCAGCAGATGGTTAGCTGGTGTTGATATCCCTTGTGAAAAGGTGAATAAGGTTTACGAAGGTCGTCCAAATATTGTTGATCATTTGAAGAATGCCGAAATCAAGTTGGTCGTAAACACAACAGAAGGCACACAATCCATCAACGATAGCCGCGAGATTCGCTCGGTCGCACTATTCGATAAAATCCCTTATTTCACGACTGCCGCCGCTGCGATTGCCGCTGTGATGGCGATGCAGGCGCGGAATGAAGGCGATTTGACGGTTAAACCATTACAGGCTTAAGCATTTGTTTTAAAAGGTAAAACACCCGTCAGGTTCTGGCGGGTGTTTTGTAATGTTTTGGCTATTTCAGGCCACAAAAATTCATTGATCGAATGCATATATATGAATACAATAGAATACAACGAGGTTTGAATCTGGATTCTGGTAAACATGAAAACGTTGCTTTCGATGGCGGCCACAGTTTTGTTTGGAGTGTACGCTTCTGTAGCGGTTGCGGGCGACCCTGAGAAGGGTGGGAAGGTGTTCAAGAAGTGCAAAGCCTGTCATGCCGTTGGTGATGGGGCAAAAAACAAGGTTGGTCCGCAGCTTAATAACATCGTTGGCAATGCTGCAGGTGCGGTTGAAGGCTATAAGTATTCCAAAGCGCTCGCTGCACAGGCGGATGCGGGTCTGATTTGGGATGAAGCAGCACTTTCTGAGTTTTTGAAAAAGCCTAAGGCATACATGCCCGGTACCAAGATGAGCTTTTCAGGGCTGAAGAAAGAAAGTGATCGGGAAAATGTGATCGCGTATTTGGCGACGTTTTCAGATACTGATACACTTGCCGCGGTCGCCGCAGATGAACGTGAAGTCACACTTTCTGATGCAACACTGTCTATCGAAGGTGATGTCGCCTATGGCGAATATTTGGCAAGCGATTGTCAAACGTGTCACCAAGTCAGCGGGGCAAGTGATGGTGGCGTGCCAGCGATTGTTGGATGGCCACGCGTTGAATTTGTTTATGCGATGCATGCGTACAAACAAAAAGTTCGTCCAAACCCAGTTATGCAAATGATGGCTGGTGGATTGGGCGATGAAGAGATTGCAGCCTTGGCTGCATATTTTGAAGGATTGGAATGATTTTCAATTCTGGCATTTAGGGAGGACCTTATGAAATTAACAAGAAGAGCGTTTATCGGAACGACCGCAGCGGCGTCGCTAAGCGCGCCATTGGTTAACGCTGGCGGACACGGACGTCCAAAAGCTGTTATAATCGGTGGTGGTGCAGGTGGTGCAACAGCAGCGCGTTACATCGCAAAAGACAGCAAAGGTGAAATCGACGTCACATTGGTAGAACCATCACGTCAGTATTACACTTGCTTCTTCTCAAACTTGTACCTGGGCGGTTTCCGCTCAATGGACAGCATTGGCCATTCTTATGGTACATTGGCATCTGAATACGGTATCAACGTTGTACACGACTGGGCTGTCGGCATCGACCGTGGCGCGAAGACAGTGACGTTGGCAGGTGGATCAACACTAAACTATGACCGTTTGATCCTGTCACCTGGTATCGACTTTATCGATGGTTCAGTTCCTGGTTGGGACGTTTCATCACAAAACGCAATGCCACACGCATATAAAGCAGGTTCACAAACCGAATTGCTAAAGCGACAAATCGAATCAATGCCACAGGGTGGTGTTTATGCGATGGTTGCGCCCCCTAACCCATATCGCTGCCCTCCAGGGCCATATGAGCGTGTTTCAATGGTTGCACACCTGTTGAAAGAAATTAACCCAACAGCCAAAATTCTGATCGCAGATCCGAAGCCAAAATTCTCAAAGCAAGGCTTGTTTGAAGAAGGTTGGCAAAAGCATTACGGTGGCATGATCGAACGTATTGGGCCAGATTTCGGCGGTGACAATGTTTCCGTTGATGCGGGTGCAATGACAGTTACGATTGATGGAAGTGTTGAAAAAGTTGACGTTTGTAACGTTATCCCAGCGATGAAAGCTGGCCGTATCTGTGAAATCGCAGGCATTACAGAAGGTAACTGGGCACCCGTATCAGCGCACACAATGCAGTCACGTATCGACGAGAATATTCACGTTCTTGGTGACGCGTCTGCACAGGGTGATATGCCAAAATCTGGCTTCTCTGCGAATAGCCAGGCGAAAGTTGCTGCAATGGCCGTTCGTGGCGCATTGACAGGTTCAAAAGTCTTCCCTGCGAAATTCTCAAACACATGTTGGTCATTGGTTGATACCGATGATGGCATCAAAGTGGGCGCGACATACAAAGCGACCGATGAGAAGATTGCAAAAGTTGACGGTTTTGTTTCGAAAACAGGTGAAGATGCGGCGCTACGTAAGGCAACTTATGAAGAGTCCATCGGTTGGTATGCAGGTATCACATCTGACATGTTCGGATAAAACTAGCCATCTGGTAAACGAAAACGGCCCTAGTTTTAGGGCCGTTTTTTTATGCGATCATCGCATTCCTGTGTTCCATCATGGAATGATCCAAAAAATTTGTCCCATGGAATTTCCAAAGACCCATAATTGCATTCAAAATAACGATGATGCATCTGATGATGGAACGTCCCCAGTTTGAGGCGATTTTCATCCTTCATCAACAGTCCCGCAAATCCCGTGTGTGTGGTCGCCGCGGTCAAAGTGTAATACTGCATGTGAAACAAAATATGCACAGGGTGCGCCGCAACCACCCAGTGAACTAAAATGGTTCCTAAATAAATGATATGTTCAACAGGGTGCATGGATAGTCCAGACCATGGGCCAACATTTATATTACGGTGATGCAGCGCGTGGACGTGTTTATACAGGAATGGGATGTGCAGCATCCGATGAATCCAATAGAAATAAAAGCTTTCCCAAAGTGGTATCATCAGGAATAGCGCAATGAACCAAATCGGATTGTTGGCCCAGCTTAGAACGGGGGCATATCCATTCGCCATTGCCCAAAACATCAACACTTCGTATGCGGTCCAAATGGTAACGCCGCTACCCAGCGTCCAAAACATATTGTCCCTAATTTGACCGCCAAGTGTAAATTGTTTGCCGTTTTTCATCAGGGGCCGCTTATCGTATTTAAGCGCCTGACCCTGTTTCGAAAACGTATAGAAATAAAGATGAAGCGCACCAGCAACGGTAATCATTAGCGCCATGTTTCGCAGATAAAGCACAAGTACCCAATCAATGGATAGGGCTTTCATGTCGCTCAAAGGCGGTTGAAACCAGTAAAATGAACAA
>JAFMKS010000013.1 GCA_017852835.1 Paracoccaceae bacterium | reverse complement strand
GCTGCGAAATTCCAATGGGTGCCTGACATATAGGCGAAAATGACAATGCCATAGGACACCTGCAACTGGGCGGCCAACAAATTGGCAGATAGCGGAAGTTGCACGAACTGCGTAACAGCTCCCCACAAAAACGGAAGCGTCCCAGCAAAGCCAAAAATATAGGCAAGCGTTGTGCGGTCTGCGTTCATTTAATCTTTCCCTTATGTAGTGTGGAAAAGGTGGTGTTTCGGCACAAAAAATCAAACCAAAAGGGGCTATTTTTTGATAATCAATGCGCGGGCTAGATCATCTTTGTGCTCATGATTTGCGCTGTCCCCGTAAATCGCCACATCGCGGGTTTCATAGGTGTCGTAATGATCCGCCATCGTGTCCAAAACGCGTTCAAAATGAAGCGCATGCCAATGATGTTCGTTGACCGATATAACAATATGACCGCCCTTTTTCGTCACGCGCAGTAGTTCGCTGATCGCCTCTGGTCCCACGTGACCCAAGGTAAAGGTACCCGAACTGACCACACCATCATAAGTGGCATCATCAACGGGCAAGGCATCGGTTACATCCGACCAAAAGACACGGTGATACAGATCCTTTTGTGCCGCAACATCCAGCATCTGTTGCGAAATATCCGTGGCGTCCATGTCATATGGGCCAAGGGGAACCATGACTTCGGCCAATGCACCTGTGCCCGCGCCGATGTCCAACACCTTTGGCCCGCCGCCCAGTGCGTGATAGGTTTCGCCAACTCGACGATGCAAAATATAATCCATGCTGGCGCGGTAGCCGGTATCATAGGTGTCGGCCCAAGCTGCATAAAGCTTTATGTTGTCCTCTGGCGTTTCCAGGTCATAGGCGGCCTCTAGGTTTTCAACACCGTCAAATGGTTTTTGCATAGTCTCCTCAGTCAAATAAAAATCAGGGCTGCGGAACTGGCCATTATTGCGGCCATGGTCGTCATAAATGTGCGCCAAATTACGGGGCGCTGTAAATAACTGGCCAACAGGTGCCCCGCAGAGGTCCAGAATAAGCACACGAATAGATTGATCAAACTAAACCCAAGGAACAGGCGCGCAGCCTCGGCCCAAATGTTAAGATCACTAGAAAACCCTACCGATGCGGCAAGGGCGACGGCCCAAACCTTTGGGTTCACAACTTGGAATAGGATTGCCTGAAAAAACGTAAATGGGCGATCAGTATTTTGTGCCTTGGCACGGGATGCGTTGATCAGTTTCCAAGACAGCCACAGGATCCAAAGCGCAGAAATCAGTTTGATTGTGAATTCGATCGCGGGCAGCGCAAACAAAATGCTTTGCACCCCCAAAACACTGGCCACGGCCAGCAGACCCGTTCCAATCGGCACCCCCAGTAGGTGCGGTAGCGTTGCCCGAAACCCGAACCGTGCCCCCGATGTTGTAAGCATCACAACATTTGGCCCGGGCGAAAACAGCCCCGCAAATATGAACAACAACAGGGGGAGTGAGGCCGCGAGAATGGACAAAATCACACGGCGTTCGGGGTCAGCCGTTTTTCCGCAACCCGCGCCATGATGGATGCGCCGACGGGCAAGACCTCAAGCCCCAAGTTGAAGGACGGATTGTGCAGACCAACTGTCCCAACATGACCTACACGACAATACGCACCTGGAATGGATTTCAGCATATCGGCAAAATCCTCGGACCCTGTGGCGGGCTGAATTTTATCTGATACATGATCGGCGCCCACAATGTCGGCAGCCGCATCTAAATAGGCCGAGCTAAGGTCGTGATCATTTTCCAAAACGGTAAAGGCATGGCGGATGTCCAATGTTACCTCGGCGTCATAGGCCGTTCCAACACCCTTGCAGATGGCCTGCATGCGATCACACACCAGATCGAAGATATCATCCTTGAAATATCGGATTGTCCCGCACAGATGCGCCGTTTGCGGAATGACGTTATAGGCGGATCCTGCATGCACCTGTGTGATTGAGAGCACGCAGGTGTCCAATGGGGGAACATTTCGGCTGACGATAGCATTCAAATCGGTGATCAGTGAATTTGTGATTTGAATGGCATCCTTGGAATTTTGGGGCATGGCCGCATGCGCGCCTTTCCCTGTGACATGAATATCAAAAAACGCGGCCCCTGCCATCGCTGCCCCACGGCAAATCTCAAAGGTGCCTGGTTTTCCGCTGGGCGAATTGTGCATCCCGTAAACTTCGTCACATGGGAAGCGATCAAATAGCCCATCTTCGATCATCGCTTTTGCGCCGCCCAAACCCTCTTCTGCGGGTTGGAAAATCACGATCACCTCGCCCTGAAAATTGCGCGTTTCGGCCAAATGTTTCGCCGCACCTAGCAGCATTGTCGTATGGGCATCATGACCACAAGCGTGCATTTTGCCATCCGTTTGCGATTTATAAGGCAGGTCCGTTTCCTCATGAATGGGTAGGGCATCCATATCCGCACGCAACCCCACACGGCGATTTCCTGCGTGCTTTCCCCGAATGACGCCAACGACACCCGTCACACCGATTTCCGTATGCACCTCATCCACGCCAAAATCCTGCAGGTATTGGGCAACAATCTGGCTTGTGCGCACCTCTTCAAATCCGATTTCAGGATGTTGGTGGAAATCTTTATAGATCACTTCCATCTGATCTTTGAAATTTGAGATGACTGGCAAGATATTCATATTGGTCCCCTGTGCGACTGTGCGGTTGGCGTTCACGTTACACTTGATTTTAGATAGGTCAATTTAGTTTGATAAAATCACACACTGAAACAGCAATGAAAGAGCCACAGGGATGAGCACAATTTACATCACAGGCGCAGGCGTCAGCTCCGAAAGCGGCATTCCAACATTTCGCGGGCAGGATGGATTTTGGACGGTGGGTAGCGTCAATTACACACCCCAAGAAATGGCAACGCGCGAGATGTATTTGAACGCTCCGGACGAATTTCTGTTGTGGTATTTTCGTCGTTTTGCAGCCTATCGAAACGTAATGCCAAATGACGTGCATCATTGGCTGTCCGATAAACGCTTGATCACCCAGAACATTGATGGATTGGACAGCAAGGCGGACAATCCCGATTACATCGCAATTCACGGACGATTGGATCGGGTCACCATGTTGCATCAGCAGGGGGAATTGGTGCCCTTGCTTGATGCGCCTTGGGAACAGGTAGTTGATGCCTGCCCTGATTTGGAAGATGATCAGGCGGTGAAATCGGCCCTGCTTGATGCATTCTGTATTTCGAAAACCTCATTAATCCCTGAAATGGGACATTCCTTAAAACCTTTTGTTTTGCTGTTTGATGAATATTACACTGATCTTTATCGTATTAGCGAGGCGGAAGATTGGATGTCAACGGCCAGGCGGTTCGTCTTCATGGGCACATCCTTTAGCGTGAATATCACGAACATTGCCCTACGCGCTGCGATTATGACGGGGGCTGAAATTGACGTGGTTGACCCATCCCCAATTGATTTGAACATTGACCGCGTGACCTATCACGCGATGAACGCTGCAGATTTTATCGCAAAGGCCTAGTCCGGTACAAAAAATGTGGCCGACGCGCTGGCGACTGCACGCACGCTGGGCATGGCCGTTAGGGTCGCTTCGCAAAATATCAAAGAGCGACCTTGTTTGATCACGCGGGCCGCGCATGTGATCCGTTCGCCTTTTGCACCACTTAGGAAGCGTGTTTCAAGATTGGTGGTCGCCACAGGTTTGAACCCGCCCAACGCCGAAAAGCAGGCAAACACCATGGCGGTATCTGCAAGCGAGCTGAGCGCCTGACCGCACACGATCCCACCAACTCGTTCAATATGCGGGGTGATGGGTATTTCCAATGTGGCGCCATCATCAGACATCTCGGTCACTTCGATGCCCATGTCTAAAACCCATTGGGCGAAGTTGTCCTTTAAAAAGTCCTGGGCTGTTTCGATTGCGATCATGAGGCTCCCCCCAATACATCGGGCAAGTCCACCCATGTCCCTGTGTTCGAGGATCGAATGGCGGCGTCAATCACCTCGGCCACGGCCAATCCATCGCGAAATGTGGGAAAACGTGCTTCCCCTGTTTCAATGGCCTCAAGGAAATCTTTGGCCTCAATAATGATCATATCCTGATATCCGGTTCCATGACCCGGACCCTGGCAAAATGGCAAATAATCTGGATGTTTGGGACCTGTTAGGATCTTGCGAAACCCACGCTCGGCCTCTGGTCCTTCGGTGCGATAGAGCCAGATTGCGTTTTGATCCTCTTGATCAAATCGAATGGAACCTTTGGTGCCATGAATTTCATAGGCATATCCCATTTTGCGCCCTGTCGCGACGCGACTGGAATAAATGTGCCCCATTACGCCATTCTCAAACCGGCACATAATTTGGGCATGATCGTCATTGGTCACCTGACCACCTGGTCGGGTTTTGTGAACTGTTTCAACTTCTGCCATTACACGTTCAATTGGACCCATCAGGCGCAGGGCGGCATTGACGGGGTGGGGGGCCAAATCCCCCATGTTGCCCGTGGCCATACCCTCGCACCGCCAATTTTTGGGCAAATTGGGGTCGGATAAAAAATCCTCGGTATGTTCACAGCGAAACCATGTGATATCGCCAATCTCTCCTGCTTGGATTAGATCATGGGCAAAGCGGGATGCAGGCGTGCGGATATAGTTAAAGCCGACCATGTTGGGCACATTTGCACCCTCGGCCAATTCCACCATTTTGCGCGCACCTTCGAGTGTGTCGGCGATGGGTTTTTCGCACAGCACAGGTTTGCCCAATGCGATCGCCTCACGCGCGATGGCTTCATGCGTGTCTTGGGGTGAGGCGATGACAACAGCCTCAACCTTGGGGTCATGCACCAGATCATGCCAATCCCGCGCAGCGCGTTCGTATCCATAACTGGCGCGATAGCGTTCTGCGCTTTGCGCAGAGGAGGCTGCGATTGTCTGTAAAACAGGCCGTAGTTTTGTGTCAAATACGGCGCCAACCGCGGCCATGGCAACGCTGTGCGCCTTGCCCATATAGCCACCGCCAACAACGCCAATTCCGATTTTTGTCATATCCATCCCCAAGGTGATCTGTGTTTTTGGACAGAGTGACCATGGCACAAGATTATTCAAGTATTTTTGCGAAATAAGCGAAAAACACTGTGAAATTTGGATGGAAATAGGGGGATGCGACACCTTGCCCATATCCTATGCAGTTGCAGCATGAAGCAGGGAAAAGATGAATGAATTCAGCGCGAATGTGTGTCTTTGCAATCGCAGCATTATTGAGTGTATACGATTGTATTCATATAAGTAATTGAATTTATTGGAAAAATATTTTTCTCGTGCTATTTTTGAAACATACGCAGCGAGGGTACCCCATGGATCAATTGAACTTATCAGTCTGGGCAGGGAAAACTAAAACAGAGCGCGACTGTATTACGGCAGAGCGCGCCAAAATGATCCACGCGACCGTGGGATTGGTCGGCAGCGATGCGCCACAGATGGGGGATCCAATGCCCGGGCTGTGGCATTGGTGTGCGTTTGGCCCTGATGCCATGACCCGTGATTTGAAAACGGATGGGCATGCCAAAGGTGGCGATTTTCTACCCCCAATTAAACTGCCACGCCGTATGTGGGCGGGCGGTGCGTTGGAATTTCACGCACCCCTTCGCGTTGGCGATGTGATGACACGTACATCCACCATTCGTGAGGTGGTGGAAAAAGAAACGGGCGCTGGGCCCATGGCATTGGTGACGATAGATCACATTATTTTGGGGCCCCAAGGAGTTGCGATCACCGAACGTCAGGATATCGCCTATCTTGAAATCCCAAAAACATATTCGCCCCCGAAAAAACGACCCACTCCTAGTACTTCAGATTTTCAAATTGAAATGGATGTGACCAGTCCGCTGTTGTTCCGCTATTCCGCGGTGACCTTTAACGCGCATCGCATCCACTACGACGCGGAGTATGCGCGAAATGAAGAAAGCTATCCAGGTTTGGTTGTGCATGGTCCGCTACAGGCGACGCTGTTGATGCAGGCGGCTGTGGAGCACCGCGGGGCTATGCCGCAGTATTTTGATTTCCGCGGCGTACACCCTGCCTTCGCAGGCGAGGATTTTTCAATTCTGGGTGTAAATGATGATGTCTCAACCATGCGCCTTTTTACGGCTTCTTCGGGACATCAATGCATGCAGGCAAATGCGATTTGGGAGACAACAGTATGAGCGGGATTTTAAATGGAATGCGCGTTGTCGAAGGGTCAGCATTTGTTGCAGTGCCGCTTGCGGGCATGACATTGGCGCAAATGGGCGCAGAGGTGATCCGTTTTGATCGCCTTCAGGGCGGTTTGGATGCTGGACGCTGGCCACTCGCACCCAACGGACAAAGCCTCTTTTGGGACGGCATGAACAAGGGCAAAAAATCGATTGCGATCGATATGAAAGACCCGCGTGGGAAAGAATTAATCACGCAGATCATTACCGCACCTGGCGAGGACGCGGGCCTGTTCTTAACAAACCTGCGCGTGCGCGGTTGGATGGATCACGAAACGCTATCACAGCACCGTCCTGATCTGGTGTCTGTGACGCTAAGTGGAGACAGACATGGCCGCCCGCAAGTCGATTACACGGTAAACCCCGCCCTTGGCATACCTGATATCACAGGGCAAGAGGGGTCAAGCGATCCAACGGCAAATGCCCTGCCCGCGTGGGACTTGATTGCAGGCAACATGTGTGTTTCGGCGCTCCTTGCGGCAGAGCGTCATCGCCTGCGCCATGGATCAGGGCAGGCGGTTGATCTGAATCTGAAGGATGTGGCGTCCGCTGTGATCGGTCACCTCGGGATGATCGCAGATGCAACCCTGAATGCGCAAGAACGCAGAAAATCGGGAAATGCGCTTTATGGGGCATATGGACAAGATTTTCTGTGTGCGGACGGGCGTCGCGTCATGATCATAGGACTTACTGAACGTCAGTGGCGCGGGATTGTGAAGGCTACCGACAGTGCTGAGTTGATGCAGCGTTTGGCACATGAAAACAACACAGATCTGAATGATGAAGGCGCACGCTGGGCGCTGCGTCATCAAATAACCGCTCTTCTCTCCCCATGGTTCCACGAGCGAAGTCTTTCTGAAATTGCGCCCCTGTTTGATGCAGCGGGTCTAACGTGGTCAGAATTTCGAACAACCAAACGCGCCTTGGCTGAGGATGCGGATTTAAGTCCTGACAACCCAATGTTCGTTGAAACACAACAGGGAGCCAGTGGGTCTTACTTGGTCCCAAAATCGCCTATGACGTTTGATGCGTGTGAAACACCAAATGCGGTGAAAGCGCCGCAGTTGGGGGAACATACCGAAGAAATCCTAGGCGATGTAGTGGGGATAACTGAACGGCAAATTGCGCAACTGTTTGACGGTGGCATTGTTGCGTCCCCTAAGTATAATAAACGTGCAGCCTGATCAGAATTCAGGCCAACATTTTCGTATCACCATCCACGGCAATTGCTTGACCAGATATGCGGCGTCCTGATGGCGAAGCGAGATACATAATTTGATCTGCGATATCCTGAGCGGTGACGTAATCCTTGATCGAAGTATAGGAAAACGCATCCTGCTCGACCTCATCATAGGATTTGCCTAATCTCTGAGCCTTCGCGGACAAAACATTGCGCTGCCGATCTCCCGCGACCAGCCCAGGCAAAATTGCGTTCACACGAATTTTGTCAGCGCCAAGTTCAATGGCCAGCGATTTCGTCAGACCTATCACCCCCCATTTTGCGGCCGCATAGGGTGTGCGATAGGCAAAACCATGTTTCCCCGCGGCAGAGGAAAGGTTGGTAATTGATGCATCCCCACTTTCACGCAAGGATGGGATGCACGCCTTGGAAAAATAAAATTGACTGTTCAAGCAGACGTTTAAACAGGCATTCCAATCTGTTGCGTCAATCTCTTCTAATGGGAGGGTAGGACCTGCGATGCCTGCATTATTAATCAAACAATCCAGCCCACCTAGGTGATCAATGGCGGCGCTACAAAAGTCATGTACCGCCGTTTCATCACCCACATCCACGACTTCTGCCATGACATTTGGCATTGCTGTTTTTAGGTCGTCTACAAAGTCAGAATTGATGTCACATGTGACCACCCGCGCGCCTTGTGCCACGAATCCTTTGACAATCGTGCGTCCGATGCCAGAGCCGCCTGCGCTGACTAAAACACGCTTGCCCGCAAGATCAAAATTCATACCCCATTCCCTTATTTAGCCGCTCTAAACGGAATTGAGATGGGAGAATAACACATCAATCGGTGAAAAGGGTAGGATTTATGAAACGTATTCATCCAGATGCGCTAGGATCAGCGCACGTTGGCAGCGAACAAAGCCGCTTAGGTCATAGATGTTAGGATTTCCGTCCCATCCACGCAGAACACTTTTCACGGTCTGCTAGGCTGCATTTCTCCTTGGCTGGTCGTAGGGCAGGGGGAAGCAATCTCCATTTAGTTTTGTTGAACCCCTGTAGGAAAACCGTTCGCAGATCAAGCAGGCTATTAGGATCTTGTCCTGCTTCAATGCATCATCTGATAGAGATTGCAGGATCGTTTCGCCGCTTGTCTAATATGGACTAAATCACAAAAGTCGTATCACATCGGGCCGCGTCGTGGGCAATATTGGGGTCGCCTTAAATAAAGCCGCTTAGATGACATTGCATCCCATCTTTTCTTTCGAATTCGGTACATTTTTGGTCGTCATGAATAAAATTCTTTCATTCATAATATTGTTATGCATTATAACATAAATTAAGAAGAATTCAGACAACGCATCAGGAGCGCACCCTTTGGGACAAGACATTCTACAAATCTCAGTTGAAGGTGCAATCGCCACATTGGTAATGAACAGGCCGGAAAAGCGCAACGCTATGTGCGAAGAACTGTTGCATGCGCTAGAGTCATTTTTTTCAGCTCCGCCGGGCGGCGTGAAGGTGGCAATTCTAACAGGGACGGCGGGGCATTACTGCTCAGGTTTGGATTTGTCAGAACATGTGCATCGTGAACCTGAGGAGAATTTTTATCATTCCCGTCACTGGCATTCTGTGATGGAGAAAATTCAATTTGGTGGGTTGGCTGTTGTGTCTGCCATGTTTGGTGCCGTGATCGGAGGCGGCATGGAGTTGGCAGCCGCAACGCATGTGCGGATTGCTGAACCGTCAACCATTTTTCAATTGCCTGAAGGCCGCCGTGGTATTTTTGTGGGTGGTGGTGCAACGGCCCGCGTAGGGCGGATCATTGGTCCAGATCGCATGACAGAAATGATGCTAACCGGACGCAAATATTCGGCGGATGAAGGCCTGACCCTAGGCCTAGCGCATTATTCAGTTGGTGAGGGTGAGGCCATGTCGCTTGCCCAAACACTTGCGGGTAAAATTTCGCGCAATGCACAATTTGCCAATATGTTGATGTTGCAGGCGATCCCTCGGATCAATGATATGGGACGGGATGATGGTTTGTTCGCGGAAGCCTTGGCCGCATCAATGTCGCAAACAACACCGGACGCCCAAGAGGGCTTGCGCGCATTTTTGGAAAAACGTGCACCAAAGTTTCGATAGGCAGCGCACTGGGAGGTTCCATGACCAAGATCAATGATGAAACACTGCGCACCTTTGTCGGCTATCACATGAAGCGATCTTTTAACGTGATCCAATCTGATCTGATCGAAACATTGCGTCCCTTTGATCTTCGTATGTTGACCTATTCGGCCCTGGTTTTGATTGTTGATAACCCTGGTTTGAACCAATCGCGTCTGTCCCAAATTATGGATATCGAACGCCCCAATTTGGTTGTTATCATTGATGAACTGGAAGAGCGCGAATTGATTACACGAGAGCGCGTGCCAACGGATCGCCGCAGCTATGCGCTTCATCCAACAGAGGCAGGTCGCGCACTTTATCGTGAAACACTCGATGCTGTCACACAGCATGAGGCAGAGTTGTTATCGGGGATCGCGCCCGAGCAATTGGAACAGATGATTGCAACATTGAAACTAATCGAATCCGCAAAAAGGGGACAGGCGTGATGAAGCGTACTTCAAACTTTAAACCCCATGATGTTTCAAGCGAACAGCGCAGTGATGAGACCCTGTTGTTGCGCTCCAATGCCGAGATGGGCGATGTTGTTGATACCTCGGCTGATTGGCTGCATCGGTGGTCTGTGGAGGCGCCCGAGCGCATATTTTTGGCAGAACGCAGCGGTGCGGGTTGGCGCGAAGAAACCTATCAATCCACCCTGCAAAAGGTGCGTGCAATTGCGGCGTCTTTGCTTGCGCGTGGTATGGGGCCAGATACCCCAATCCTGATCATGTCGGGAAATGGTGTGGATCATGGGGTGCTGACTCTTGCCGCGCATTATGTGGGGGTGCCCACTGCGCCTATTGCGGAACAATACGCCCTGATCCCCGCGGCGCGTGAACGTTTGGAACATGCAATTTCATTGGTGAAACCAAGCATGGCCTATGTGGTGGATGCGGACAAATTTGCCCATGCGATCACGATTGATGCGCTTGCTGGCGTGGAAATCGTTGCTAGCGATGTGGGATCACAATCGGGTGTCACAGGCATGGACACCCTGCTGCAAGGGGACAGCGGCGTGGATATTGATGCGGCACGGGGTCAAGTAACCCCCGATAGTGTCGTCAAAATTTTGATGACCAGCGGATCAACCTCGGCCCCCAAAGGGGTGATGACCACACAGCGCATGATGTGCGTGAACCAAACCCAAATTGCCGATTCATTGCCGTTTTTGACCGAACGTCCACCCAGCGTTGTGGATTGGTTGCCATGGAATCACGTCTTTGGCGGATCGCATAATTTCAACATGATGCTGGCCAATGGTGGCAGCTTTTACATTGATGATGGCAAACCGCTAAAGGGATTGTTTGATCGCACGGTCGAAAATTTGAAAATGGTTACAGGCAGCTTGGTTTTTAACGTGCCCGTTGGCTTTGGAATGCTGCTGCAAGCCCTGAAATCAGATCAAGATTTGCGCCAAAGATTTTTTCAGGATTTGGATATGATCTTTTATGCAGGCGCCTCGCTTCCGCAGGATATTTGGCAAGGCTTGGAACACATGGCCCTTGATGTGAAAGGCGAAGTGCCCTTGATGACGTCTTCATGGGGACTGACGGAAACCGCGCCTGCCACGATGATCCAGCAAGAACCGACCGATCGGTCGGGTGTGATTGGCGTGCCGATGTCGGGGGTGACGTTGAAATTGGTTCCAGAGCAAGACGGCCGCTATGAAGTGCGCGCCAAGGGGCCAAACATCATGCCAGGGTATTACAACGATCCACAAAAAACCGCAGAGGCATTTGACGGCGAAGGCTACTTTATCACGGGCGATGCGATGGTGTTCGTGGATCCCGATAACGTGAACGCAGGCATGCGGTTTGATGGTCGTATATCAGAGGACTTTAAACTGCTAACGGGGACATGGGTGCGTGCCACTGCGCTGCGCATGTCACTCTTGAGTCACTTTGCGCCCCTTGCGGCGGATCTGGTGATGACGGGTCAAGATAAATCTGACATCGGTGTTCTGATCTTCCCGAATAAAGAGGCGATTGAAACGGCAGGACATGCCTTGGATGATGTGGATGGCATGTTATCTGATCCATCTCTTTTGACCGCGCTTCGGGATCGGTTGGCGGCGTGGAACGAAGCAAATGCATCGTCTTCTACACGGATCGCACGCGCGGCCCTTTTTGCCGAACCTGCATCCTTGGTTGATGCTGAGATCACCGCCAAGGGCAATTTAAATTTCCGCAAGGTTTTGCAGCGCCGCTCTGCAATCCTTGATCACCTCTATAACGGATCACATGACGCTGTGATCGTTCCAAAGGATTAGGATATGATTGATCTGGAAAACATTCGCGCGATTGATATCCACACGCACGCCGAAGAACCCTGTGGATGCCACACAGATGATGGGTATGATGATTTACAGGCGACTATGGCACAGTATTTTCGCGCCCCTTGGAAACATCCCCCCACGGTTCCAGAAACGGCGCAGCATTACCGCGAACAAAATATTGCTGCGGTGATCTTTCCGGTCGATGCAGAACGTGAAACGGGATACCGCCGTTATGCAAACGAAGAGGTCGCTGAAATCGCAGCGGAAAATGACGACGTTCTGATCCCCTTTGCCTCAATCGATCCGCATAAGGGCAAAATGGGCCAACGCGAGGCGCGCCGCCTAATCCGTGATTTTGGTATCAAAGGGTTCAAGTTTCACCCAACGATGCAGGGGTTTTATCCCAATGATCGCATGGCCTATGGCCTTTATGAGGCGATTGCAGAAGAGGGGGGTATCGCCCTGTTCCATACGGGTCAAACAGGTGTTGGATCTGGGATGCCCGGCGGAAATGGGATGCGCCTGAAATATTCAAATCCGATGTATATGGATGATGTCGCGGTTGATTTTCCTGAGATGAAGATCATCCTTGCGCACCCCTCATTCCCTTGGCAGGAAGAGGCGCTGGCCGTGGCGCAGCATAAACCAAATGTTTATATTGATTTGTCAGGCTGGTCGCCAAAATATTTTCCAGACATTTTGGTCAAATATTGCAATTCGATCCTGCGCAAAAAGGTGTTGTTCGGCTCTGACTGGCCCATGATTACGCCCGAACGCTGGCTGTCCGATTTTGAAAAAATTGCGATCAAGGATGAATTGCGCCCCGATATCATCAAGGGCAATGCCGTGCGTTTGTTGGGGCTTGCGTAAATCACCATGACACCCTTTGTTGCACCGCTGGATGATATCCTGTTTTCACTACACCACGTGGCGCGTGCGCCATTAATCGCGGCGTGGGATCACGATTTTGCCGCCGAAATCGGCAAACATTTCGCGGCTTTTGCCGAGGGCGAAATTGCCCCCATTGATGAAATTGGCGATCAAGAGGGGTGCCGATTGGAAAACGGGCGCGTCCGATTGCCAAGTGGCTGTAAAGAGATGTATACCGCCTATTGCGACCAAGGATGGCCGGGCCTTACCGCGCCCGGGGAATTCGGCGGGCAGGCGCAGGATGCGCTCATTCTGGCCATGACATCAGAAATTTTTTCGGGCGCCAATCACAGCATGCAAATGGTGACAGGGTTGGTACCGGGCGCCATCCGCACCCTGTTGAATTTTGGAACCGACGCACAAAAGGATCGCTTTTTGCCATCTCTTGCCTCTGGCGAAACGATTGCGACCATGTGTTTAACCGAACCCTCCGCAGGATCGGATTTGTCGCGGATCACCTGTCGGGCTGTTCCAGACGGGGCGCAATGGCAAATTTCGGGGGAAAAGATTTTCATCTCGGGCGGGGATCAGGATATCAGTGATGAAATCCTGCATTTGGTTTTGGCGCGTACCTCGGACAATGGGGTCAAGGGGCTGTCTCTCTTCCTGTGTCCGTCAACCAAAACAGATGGCACCCGAAATGCGGTCAAGGTCACGCGGATTGAAGAGAAAATGGGGCTTCATGCCTCGCCCACTTGTCAGATGTTATTTGATGGCGCTGAAGCCGAGCTGATCGGAGAAGAGGGGCGCGGATTGGCTGCCATGTTCACTATGATGAACCACGCACGTGGGGATGTGGCCCTGCAAGGGGTGGCGCATGCCGCACGCGCGTATCAAATCGCCGCGACCTATGCGGTGGATCGCGTTCAGGGCCGCCTGTCTGATGGATCGTCCGCGCGGTTGGGTCAGCACGCGGATGTGCGTCGTATTTTGGATGTAATCGACCGCTACGCCCTTTTTGGGCGGGCAATGACACACATGGCCTTTGTTGCGATGGAACTGGGGGATCAGGGCGCATTGGTTGAATTCCTAACCCCGTTGATCAAAGTTTTCTGCACCGAGGCAGGCATGCGATCTGCGGAATTGGGCATTCAGGTATTAGGTGGCTACGGGTTTCTGCGCGAATATCGGATCGAACAAACCTATCGCGACGCACGCATCACGGCGATCTACGAGGGCGCAAATGGCATCCACAAACGGATGTTGGCCACGCGCATGGCCCAAGGTCCCAGTGCAGATGCATTTGAACAGATGCTGCTTGAAGAGGGGATTGAGGCGGATGCCTTGGTGAAATGGCAAAGCATGCGCGCCCAAACCGCGAACCATGCTGATCCCGCCGAAATGGCACACCGCTTTATGCAGGCGTCAATTGATGCCATGCAGGCGGTTGTGCATAAGCGCATGTCAGACTGCGTCGAGGCCCATCCCGACCCCGACCGCATCCGCCGCGTTTTGGCGCTAGATCCCGAACCTTGGCGCGGAATGTAGCGTTTCTGATTGCATGTTGAAATTCCTGCGCTAAGTTTCGAATGTTGCTGATATTTCAGGGGGCAAAATGGATCGCTTTGACGATATTCGGGACGGCATTCGCGCGTTATGCGCACAATTTCCCGCAGAGTATCATCGCAACATTGATCGGGATCGTGGATACCCCGATGCATTTGTTGAGGTATTGACGCGCGAGGGATGGATGGCCGCCCTTATCCCCGAAGAATATGGGGGGTCGGGCCTTGGGTTGGCCGAGGCCTCAGTGATCATGGAAGAGATCAATCGTGCTGGCGGCAATTCGGGCGCCTGTCATGGTCAGATGTATAACATGAACACGCTGCTGCATCACGGGAGTGAGGCGCAGAAAAACGACCTATTGCCAAAAATTGCGGCAGGTGAAATTCGACTTCAATCCATGGGGGTGACGGAACCCACAACGGGAACTGATACAACCAAGATAAAAACCACGGCCATTCGCAAAGGTGATCGTTATGTGATCAACGGGCAAAAGGTCTGGATCAGTCGTGTACGCCATTCCGACTACATGATCCTGTTGGCGCGCACCACACCGCTGGATCAGGTCAAAAAGAAATCCGAAGGCATGTCGATTTTCTTGGTCGATATCAAAGAGGCGCTGAAAACGGGGATGGAACTGCGCCCCATTGAAAACATGGTCAATCACGAAACGAACGAGTTGTTTTTCGACAATCTGGAAATCCCTGCCGAAAACTTAATCGGAGAAGAGGGGCAGGGGTTTAAATATATTCTGACGGGTCTCAACGCGGAACGTGTTTTGATTGCGGCGGAATGCATTGGGGATGGGTATTGGTTTACCGACACGGTCACCAAATACGTCAGCGAACGCGAAGTGTTCGGCCGTCCCATCGGTCAAAATCAGGGGGTGCAGTTCCCGATTGCCGAAGCCTATATTGAGATCGAGGCCGCAAATTTGATGCGCTACAAGGCCTGTGATTTGTTTGACGCGGGCGCACCCTGTGGGGCCGAGGCGAATATGGCCAAATATCTGGCCGCCAAGGCAAGTTGGGAGGCCGCGAATGCCTGCATCCAATTCCACGGTGGATTTGGATTTGCCTCCGAATATGATGTGGAACGTAAATTCCGCGAAACGCGCCTGTATCAGGTCGCGCCCATTTCGACGAACTTGATCCTGTCCTATGTGGCCGAACATGTTTTGGGCATGCCGAGGTCCTTTTAATGTCTGCGCTGAAACCTTTGACGGGTCTAAAGGTTGTCGCCATTGAACAGGCGGTTGCCGCCCCCTTTGCCACCTGTCGATTGGCGGATGCGGGTGCCGAGGTCATAAAAATTGAACGGCCCGAGGGCGATTTTGCCCGTGGATATGACGATGTGGCAGCTGGGCAATCCAGTTATTTTGTCTGGTTGAACCGCGGCAAAACTTCTGTTGCGCTAGATTTAACATCGGACGCAGGGCGCGAACGGTTGCGCGATTTGATGTCTGATGCGGATGTTGTTGTTCAAAATCTACGCCATCGGGCGTTGGAACGTTTGGGGTTTTCGTTTGAGGATTTGCGCCGCGAAAACCCGCGTTTGATCACCTGTTCGATCACGGGGTTTGATCCTGACGGTGACATGGCTTCGCGCAAAGCCTATGACCTGTTGATTCAGGCCGAAAGCGGGCTGTGTTCGATCACAGGCGGGCCTGACGAACCATCGCGCGTTGGGGTATCGGTGGTGGATATCGCAACGGGCGTAACCGCGCATTCTGCCATTCTAGAGGCACTGATCGCGCGTGGTATCACGGGGCAGGGAATGGCGATCACGGTGTCGATGTTTGATGTGATGGCCGATTGGTTGACTGTGCCCCTGTTAAATCACGAAGGGGGGCGCACGCCAAAACGGGTTGGATTGGCCCATCCTTCAATCGCGCCTTATGGGGTGTTTGAAACAAAAGACGGCAAACAGATTTTGATTTCCATTCAAAGTGATCGGGAATGGTCCAAATTATGTGAACGCTTCTTGGGCGATGTCAGTTTGTCCCACGATCCACGGTTTGCCAGCAATGTGAACCGTGTTGAACATCGCGATGTGACCGACAAAATTGTGGCAGAGGCCTTTTTGCAACGCAGTTCGGATCAGGCCTTGGCGGATTTGACAAAGGCCGATGTGGCCTTTGCCCTTTTAAACGACATGGCAGGATTATCCGCCCACCCTGAATTGCGCCGCATCAGTGTTGAAACGCCAAATGGCCCCGTGACCTATCCCGCGCCTGCCTCGCGTTTTGATGGGGTGACGCGTCCAGTTGGGCCGGTGCCAGAATTGGATGAGGGTTGTTGAGTTTTATTTAATTTCACTCATCACAACCCAGATACATGCAACGACAATAAAGCCAAGAATTGACAGGGCAACCAGTGCTTCTTCCATGCTTGAAACTCCTCAATGTTAGCATATGATCGATATACGCAGTGTGCTAAGGTTTGGATGAGGTAAAATGTTATTTTATATGAAGATTTTCGCATTTTAGTTAATGAAAATCTCGACTTGGAAATAGCTTTTTCGCCTGATCCCTTGGGTGCCATGCATTGCGTGGCTTTGGCGTGGCGGGGCGCGGGGCCTCATCCGTTTTGGGGTCGGTAATCCCGATGGCATCATCGCGCGGGTGGCCTAGTTCGGCCAATTTGGGCGATAGGTCCTGAACCTCTTGGGCGATGACATGCACAACGATGCCTTCGCGCTGTAAATACCCGCGCACACGCAACAAACGCCCGCCAATCACCGCGGTGCGAAATTGTTCATAAACCTTGGGCCAGACAACCACATTGCTGACCCCTGTTTCATCCTCAAGCGTTAGGAAAATCACCCCTGATGCTGTGCCTGGGCGTTGGCGTGTGATCACCAAACCACAGACATCCACAGGCCCCAATGGAATATGGGTCAATTCCGCATGTGGCGTTAATCCTATGAGCAGGGGACGCAGTAATTCAACAGGATGGGCGCGCAGGGACATGCGGATGGACACGTAATCCTCAACCACCTCTTCGCCCAAATTCATAGTGGGCAGATCAACACCTGGTTCATAGATCGCCTCGCCATCCATTGGATCACTGAGCAGGGGAAGCGGTTTGTCCGCACGGATGGATTTGATCCGCCATAAGGCATCGCGCCGATTAAGCCCCATACCGCCAAAGGCATCTGCCTCGGCCAAACGTTCCAAGGCCGCGGGCGCAAGGCCCGCACGCAACCATAGGCTGGGGATGTCATAATACCCATTGCCGCGACAGGCGCTGATCCATTCTGCGTCCTCTTGCTTCATCCCTTTGATTTGTCGAAACCCCAAGCGCAGAGCCAAACGCCCATCGCTACGCCGTTCCAGATGGTTGTCCCAGTTGGAATTGTTGACGCAAATGGGGCGAATTTCGATGCCGTGTTCACGTGCATCCCGCACGATTTGCGCGGGCGCATAAAATCCCATCGGCTGTGAATTCAAAAGCGCACAGGCAAAGACCGCAGGGTGATGCCGTTTTAACCAGGCCGAAACATAGGCCAGCATGGCAAAGGCCGCGGCATGGCTTTCGGGGAAACCATATTCCCCAAACCCTTCGATCTGTGAAAAACAGCGGACCGCAAAATCTTCCTCATATCCGCGTTCCAACATGCCGCGCACAAAACGATCGCGAAAGGTTCCGATGGTACCCATTTTTCGGAACGTGGCCAGCGACCTGCGCAGGTGGTCTGCCTCTTCTGGGCTAAAGCCTGCGCCAACCACCGCGATTTGCATGGCTTGCTCCTGAAATAGGGGCACGCCAAATGTTTTGCCAAGCACTTCTTGCAGGGCACCTGATGGATATTCAATCGCCTCTTTGCCTTGGCGGCGATTGATATAGGGGTGCACCATGCCCCCCTGAATGGGACCGGGGCGCACAATCGCAACCTCGATCACCAGATCATAAAAGGTTTGCGGTTTCATGCGGGGCAAGAAATTCATCTGTGCGCGGCTTTCCACCTGAAACACCCCAATCGCATCGGCGCGACACAGCATGTCATAGGTGTCCTTATCCTCTTGTGGGATGGTGCCAATACTTAGGGTTTCGCCCTCATGCTGGGTGATCAAATCAAAGGATTTGCGGATGCAAGTCAGCATGCCCAATGACAAAATATCCACCTTTAAAATCCCAAGAGTGTCGATGTCATCCTTATCCCATTCGATGATTGTGCGATCCTCCATGGCCGCATTTTCAATGGGGCATAGATGATCCAAACGTCCTTTGGTGATGATAAATCCGCCGACATGCTGGCTTAGGTGACGGGGAAATCCGATCAATTCTCCAATCAGGCGCAGGGTTTGCATCAGGCGCGGATCACTTGGGTCCAATCCCACGGCGCGCAATCGCTCTTCTCCGATTTCACCGCGGCTATAGGATCCCCAAATCTGTCCGCTTAGGTTGCTAAGGACATCTTGGGACAGGCCCATAACCTTGCCCACCTCACGAATGGCGGCGCGGGTTCTGAAATGCACCACTGTGGCGCACAGCCCGGCACGTTCGCGTCCATATTTTTCATAGATATGTTGGATCACCTCTTCGCGGCGTTCATGTTCAAAATCAACGTCGATGTCAGGGGGTTCGCCGCGGTATTCCGACATAAAGCGTTCAAACACCATGGTGATCGTTTCAGGCCCCACATCCGTCACACCCAAGGCATAGCACAAAATGGAATTGGCCGCCGATCCGCGCCCCTGACAGAGGATACCTTGGGATTTTGCGAATTGCACAATGTCATGTACCGTTAGGAAATAGGCCGCAAATCCCAATCGTTTCACCAATGCCAATTCCTTGATCGCAAGGGCGCGGACTTGGTCGGTGACACCGTTTGGATATCGCCAATTTAACCCCGCCTCACTTAGACGTTCCAAACGGCTTTGGGCATCTTCGCCATCGGTGATTTCATCGGGATATTCATAGGATAATTCCGACAGACAAAACGCGCATTTGTCCGCGATTTCCTGCGTGCGGCGCAGGGCGGCAGGATGATGACGAAACAGGCGCGCCATATCGGCAGGGGATTTTAGGCGCCGTTCGCTATTGGGCAGGGCCCGTGTGCCAATGTTATCAATGCGGCATCCTTCGCGAATACAGGTCAGAACATCGGCCAATTGGCGGCGCGATCCATGATGCATCAGGATATCGCCAACCGCGACCATGGGGGCGGCCGTACTATGGGCAAGGGTTTGACAGGCGTTGAAATATTCCTGATCCGATCCGTCATATCGGGGGGCGGCCCCCAAATAGACATGTCCAGGATAGCGGCGCGCCATCTGACGGATATGTGCGCTGGCCTCTTGTTCAAGCGTGTGGGGCAGGGCGATCAGGATCATACCCTGTGCCCCCTCTAAAACATCCGCGTAATAAAGCTGACAAGATCCTTTTTCACTGCGCCGCTTTCCAAGCGTCAAAAGCCGTGACAGCGCTTCATAGGCTTTGCGATCACGGGGCAGGGCCACCCAATCCACATCACTATCTTCTAGGATCAGGCGCGCCCCGATAATCAATTTGGGCAGGTGATCCCCATGCAGGGTGATGTCTTGGCCTTGGAGTTCCTCTCGGCTGCTGGGATCAACACGTTTTGTCGATCTGATGGTGATTTCATCCATATTGCGCCGCAGCTCTTTTAACGCGGCATAGGCCCGCACAACCCCTGCAAGGCTGTTGTGATCGGTAATGGCAATGGCCGACAATCCCAAATCGGCCGCACGTGTGACCAATTCCTCGGGGTGGGAGGCCCCGCGTAAAAATGTGAAATTGCTGGTTGTACACAGTTCGCTATAGATCACGCAAATTCCCCATGTACGAACCACCCTGGGTTTTGCGGGGTGTAAAACATCCACAAACGGCGCCCTTGTTGTGTTTCAATGCGCCAATAATCGCGCATCCCACTGCGCCAATTTTCGTCCATCAACCACCATTCAGGTGCAATGCGTTCGGGCCCTGTTGCCCGCGCCGTGGCCAAGGATTGACGGCGCCAGCGAAATCGTTTGGGGGGCGCATTGCCTGTCGCGGCGATCCCCTCTGGGGGAAAGATGCGAATGGGGCGGGGCGCGGGGCTGACCCATGTGCCGCTTGGCTCGCTCCATGCGGCGGCGGCGATTTTAAAACTGCGCTCGGGGATATGGCTATCTGCGGGTAAAAACCGCTGAATATTGTCCAACCCAATCCGATTTCCCAATCGCGTGATCAGATCATGTAACCCATCTTGGGATTGTGGGGCGTGATGGGCGATTTGTTCGACGGCCAAATGTTCCACTTGGGTTGCGACCAGCCGCAGTTGGTCAATTCCGAACCCCGCATCAATGGTGCCAACACCACGTTCGAACAGGGGTTGAATACGCGCAGCATCCCGCAAGGGTCGCGCAAGGCGCAATTCAACCTGCTGATCCTGTCCATCCACGCGACGACAAATCAACAGCATGGTGCGCGCACCCATTTGGTGATCGCGCAATTTTGCACAGAGCGCAGGCAGCAATCGTTCCAGTGCGGCCATGACATCCGAACTCAACCCAATGGGTTCGGGAAAGGTCAGGCGGGTTGCATAGACGGGGGCCTCTGCCTCGGGGGAAATGGTTTCGCCATGTGTGCCCAATGCCTGATCCAACCGCATAAGAACCGAGGCGCCAAAGCGCTGCCCAAGGGTGGCGCGGGGCAGTTTGGTTAACTGTCCAATGGTTTTCACCCCCAAACGCTGTAATGTCACATCCTCTTGTGGGGCGATCCGCAGGGCGGCCACAGGCAGTGAATTTAAGGCACGCTCTGTCTCGCCCATCGCGGCAATGCCGGGGCGATAATGCGCCAATGCCCATGCCGCCCCCCGCGTATCCGCAACCCCCCATCGCGCGTTCAGGCGGGCATGACCCAAACGATGGCCCAGATCATTTAACATGGCCTCTTCCCCGCCAAATAAATGTGCGGATCCTGTGATGTCCATTAACAACCCGTCCCCACCGTCTTGGGCGACCCAAGGGCAATAGCGCCGTGCCCAACGGCTTAGCCCGCTTAGGAAATATTGATCTGCTTGGGGGTGATGGGGTTCGCTGCGCAAACTGGGGCAGAGCGCATGCGCATCAGACAGGGACATGCCACGTTCCAACCCTGCGCTCTGCGCCTCTTGGTTGACGCAGAGCAGACGGTCGGTGTTCTGCGCATGTGCGGTCACCGCAAAGGGTCCTGTCATTGGCTGACGTCGCAAAATGCGATCGCTATGCAGCCTTGGGAACCACAGAGATATGATGCGTTTCTTCATTCCAGCGAACATCCCAACTGGCCACGGTGCCAGATTTGTTTTTAACCAAAGACCACTGCATTAAGGCATCGTTTGGGGTGGAAAACTTGGGGCGTGCGTCCCAGCGGGTTTGGGCCGCATTGCTGCCCATGCCCTGGGGGATAATCATAATCCCCGTGGCGCGCCCCTGACCTGCGGCCAATTGCAATCGCCGCCCTGCCTTTAGGGTCAGGGGTTTGCTAATCTCGGCGATGACATAGGGCACCACGCCCGAGCGCAGCGCCTCTTCTGTTGCGGCCAAAACATCTGTGGGCGTGGGGCACTTTCCAATTAAAATGTGATGTGGATCGCAATAGGGGATCAACCCCATTGGATTAAGGGTTTCGTGCATCCAATCTTCGACGAACCAAAATGCAGGCATGCGTGATAATCCAACGGAAATTCCCGCAAAAACAGGCGCACTGGGTCCCGTCACCTCATGCGCGCGTCCGCGTTTTAGCGGGAAAATATCAGAGAATCGTAGCAGCATGAAAAACATTATGTTCACTTTTTGTTCTCATTTCAATTCCCCTATCCAAAAGTGTTTTGAATATACATTTGTTAGGGGCAGACCCCGATACATTGCCGTTTACCCCTGAAGGTCCTAAAACCCAAACCCGTCCTGTTCGATCAGGCTGGGATCATCATCACGAATGCCAAAGGGGCGCACGGGGTGCATGTTCATCTGCCCTGACCACGAAAGGCCAAAGTGATTGCGCACATCGTCATCCGTTGCGCCATGACGCAACCATGGCATCAATTCATCCCCTGACAACATCACGGGCATGCGGGGATGTAGGTGTTCCAGTTCGGGCAGGGCGGGGCGCGTTAGGATGGAACAGCTCATCCCGCCTTCGGCCAAGGGGGCGTAAAGCCCTGCAAAAAAGAAAACAGGCAGGTTGGTTTGGGGGCTGATGAACCACGGGGTTTTTTGTCCCTTTGCCCCCGTCCATTCGTAATATCCCGAGGCAGGGATGATACAGCGGCCCCGTTCCCATGCGGTGCGAAAGCTGGGCTTTTCATGGGCGGTTTCGATTTTGGTGTTAAAGGTTGTCGCCTTCCAATCCGTGGCGGGGCCGCGATGCCAATGGGGCACAAACCACCACCGCGCCGCATCCGCCCGCAGGATGTCATTGTACATATAGGCCATGCTGACAGATTGCGTGGGTTTGATATTGTGGCTGATGTTTCCAAGAACACCTTGCAAAATCGACAACGCATCATGATAGGCCGCCCAATTGCTATCCCCTAAAATGAACCGTCCACACATGGCGCGTAAATCCTATGTCCGTATAATGGCGATAGCCTAGTGAAACACGCGTCATAATCAATAGCATCGGACTTAGATTTTGTGCATTCAGATCATGCGCGGTCTGAGCCGTGGCGAAGACTAATCGCGTATGATCCAGCCCACGCCCGTCCCGAAGGGCGGGGGCTTCGTCACCTCAGCCCTGTTAACCGCCCACGGGCGTGTGCTTAACCGTAGATTAGCACAAGAAATACGGAAAATGGCAATAACTGAAGTAAGTTTATCTCATCAGTTGGAATAAGATTGGTTGATGACGACTGTCTATTCAAACCGAAGCTTTGTCAGAGGCAAAACAGGAGGATTGGAGTTATGAGAAATTCTTGTCAGGCAGGTTGTGCCTCTACAGCGTCGTATGAACACGAAGACATCAATGTGCAAGGCGCAGGATTTCATCCAGATCCACGTGCTGTTCCAAATGCGCGGCCAATTGATCCAATGTGGTTTCAACATCTTGGCGATAGTTGCCCAATTCGGATTTTATGCCCAGTTGCGCCAAAAACGCGGCGCGAAAGGTGTCATTGCTGAACATGCCATGCAGATAACTGCCAATGATGCGCCCGTCTGCGGATGTGGCCCCATCTGCGCGTCCGTCAATCGTGGCAAAGGGGCGGGCGCAATCGGGACCCTTGGTTTGACCGATATGAATTTCATACCCCTGAAATTCCAGATTGGTGGCACGGTGGTGTGCGTTCACTTGGGTTAGCACCTTGTTCGGGGTCATCACCGTATCGCTTTGCAATAATCCCAAACCCTGATCTGATCCTGCGACCCCTTCGATCCCCTCAGGATCATCAATGGTGCGGCCCAAAATTTGATACCCGCCACAAATGCCCAAAACATATCCGCCACGGCGCACATGGGCCTGCAAATCTATGTCCCAACCTTGATCCCGCAGGAATTGCAAATCGCCGCGTGTTGATTTGCTGCCCGGGATGATCACCAAATCCGCAGCGCCCGGGATCGCCTGACCCGCCTGTAGCATGATCAGCTCGACGTTTGGTTCTTGGCCCAAGGGGTCCAGATCATCAAAATTGGCCATGCGCGACAGGCACAGGCAAATAATTTTTGCAGATCCTTTTTCACTGTGGCGCAGGTCCATGGCATCCTCTGCGGGCAGTTTCCATGCATGTGGAAACCACGGAACCACCCCCAAACCAGGCCATCCCGTGGTTGTTTTGATCAGGTCATAGCCATCATCAAATAGGCTGGGATCGCCGCGAAACATATTGATAAGAAACGCGCAAATCTTGCTGCGATCTGCATCATCCAGCACATTTTGCGTGCCTACGATTTGCGCGATCACGCCGCCGCGATTGATATCGCCACACAGCACCACAGGTACATCTGCCGCCTGTGCAAACCCCATATTGGCAATATCCCCTTGGCGCAGGTTCACCTCGGCGGGGCTGCCCGCCCCTTCGACAAGAACCAAATCATATTGCGATTTCAGGCGATGAAAGCTTTCGAGAACGGGCGCCATTAATTTTGGTTTGACGGCGCTATATCCGCGCGCAGCAACGGTTGCGAACCGCTTACCCTGAACCACAATTTGTGATCCTGTTTCGGTTTCAGGTTTCAACAAAACGGGGTTCATATCCGTATGTGGTTCCAACCCCGCGGCCCAAGCTTGCAATGCCTGCGCACGCCCGATTTCACCACCGTCCACCGTCACAGCCGCATTGTTTGACATGTTTTGCGGTTTAAAGGGGGCCACGCGCAGGCCACGGTTTTTGAACGCGCGCGCGATCCCTGCGACCAACATGGATTTCCCCACGTTGGATCCTGTTCCCTGAAACATGATGGCGCGTGACATTTCGGGCGCCCCTAAAATTCGACGCCCAATTGCGCCTTAATGCCATCGCGGAAGGGATGTTTGATCAATTCCATTTCGGTAACCAAATCTGCCGCCTCGATCAATTCAGGTTTGGCATTGCGCCCTGTTAGGCAGACATGCGTCATTTTTGGTTTCTCTTCCAACAGGAATGTCACAACCTCATCAATGTCCAGATAATCATTGCGCAGGGCGATGTTGATTTCATCCAGCAAAACAAATTGAATGCTTGGATCAAGGATCAGCGCCTTGGCCTGTGCCCAACCCGCCTCTGCCGCTGCGATATCACGTGCCTTGTCCTGTGTGTCCCATGTGAAACCTTCGCCTGATACGACGAATTTTACCTCATCCGCGAAACGTTCTGTCAACAGTTTGCGTTCGCCCGTTATCCAGCTGCCTTTGATGAATTGCACGACGGCGCAGGGCATTTCATGTGCGATGCAACGCAGAATCATCCCAAACCCAGAGGATGATTTCCCCTTGCCCTTGCCCGTATGCACCATAATCAGGCCTTTTTCTTCGGTTTTATCCGCCATTAGACGGTCACGCGCGGCCTTGATTTTCTTCATTTTTTCGGTGTGACGCGCCTGTTCCTCGGCGCTTGGGGGTGTGACTGACATATTTGGTGTTTCCCACGTTGACTTTTGAAGGGGCGGGTGTGACATAAGCACCTGCTGGTGCCTGTTATGTAGGACAGGTGAAAAGGGAATGCGAGAGCACAAACGACTTTGTGTGAGCCGCAGCCGCCCTCGCGACCGTAAACCAAGCGCGTGTCCGCCACTGATCATGGATTGGGAAGGCCTCACGCAGGGGAAAACCCACTTGGCCAGCCGGGAGACCTGCCAGCCGACATAACCATCCGGGCGAGGTGATCCGGTGACTGGAACCTGCACCCTGTGCCGTCCTGTCATCCTTTCCGCTTGCCCAACACAAAGGACACGAAACGTGACACAGAAAAACGTGGAAGTTTTGGTTTGCACAAAATGCCGCCGCGGCCTGCCCGTGGAAGAGGGGGAAACGCGCCCCGGCCAACAGCTTTTTGATAATCTGACGGCTCAGGGGTTGCCCGATGGCGTGACACTGAAATCTGTCGAATGCCTGTCAAATTGTTCGCAAGGCTGTTCCATGGTTTTGCGGGGCAATGGAAAGTGGACCTATGTGTATGGAAACCTGCATGAAACGTCGCATTTGGATGCGATTGCCGTGGGCGTAGAACGCTATGCCCAAAGCGAAGATGGCATTGTGCCGTGGCGCGAACGCCCCGAGCATTTCCGAAAAAACTGTATCGCGCGCATTCCGCCGCTAAAGGACTAAGATTATGAGTGATCTAAACAAACTTCCCATCACGGTTATCACGGGCTTTCTGGGGTCTGGGAAAACGACGCTGATTTCTCATCTGATGCAAAATGCAGGTGGTCGCCGTTTGGCCGTGGTTGTGAATGAATTTGGCGATGTGGGCGTGGATGGTGAAATCCTAAAGTCCTGTTCAATTCCAGATTGCCCTGCGGAAAATATCGTTGAATTGGCCAATGGATGTATTTGCTGCACAGTGGCCGATGATTTCATCCCAACGATCGAGGCGTTGATGGCCCTAAACCCGCGCCCGGATCATATCCTGGTTGAAACATCTGGTTTGGCCCTGCCAAAGCCTTTGTTAAAGGCGTTTGAATGGCCTGCGATCCGATCCAAGATCACAGTGGATGGTGTGATCGCCTTGGCCGATGCCGAGGCCGTGGCCTCGGGCCGTTTTGCACCAAATGTTGCGGCCGTTGATGCCCAACGCGCAGCAGATGACAGCATTGATCACGAGACACCCCTGTCAGAAGTGTTCGAAGATCAAATTTCATGTGCTGACCTGATCCTTCTAACCAAATGTGATTTGGCGGATGCGGATGCACGTGAAAAGGCCAAGGCCATCATCGCCGCGGAAGCACCGCGCAACCTGCCCGTGATCGAGGTGACAGACGGGCACGTGGATGCCCGCGTTGTTTTGGGGCTTGAGGCCGCAGCAGAAGATGATTTGGACGCGCGCCCATCGCATCATGATGCCCCCCATGATCACGATCATGAAGATTTCGAAAGCATCATCGTTGATATCCCTGAGTTGTCCGATCTTGCCGAATTGACCGCACGCATTGAACGTTTGGCGAATGAGTTAAACATCTTGCGCGTCAAAGGCTATGCATCAGTGGCGGGCAAACCCATGCGGTTGCTGGTTCAGGCGGTGGGCGCAAGGGTGCGATCACAGTTTGATCGTCCATGGAGCTCATCCGAAAACCGTCAGGGGCGCGTTGTCGTTATTGCGGAACATGATGACATTAATCGCGCCGCGATTGAGGGCATTTTGAACGGCTAAATCCCATGCACGTCATTTTTCGCGAAACTCAGGGGCTTGAGGAAACAGAAACACCAATGGATCTTGGGCAGACGCCCGCAGATCTGATTGTGTTGTCCTTTTCTGACAGCGACCTTGGAGCATTCGCACAAGCATGGCGTGAGGGGCGTGATAAATTGCCAACCTTGCGATTGGCAAATTTGGTGGCCCTAAAACACCCCCTTTCGGTGGATACATATGTTGAACAAACGCTGATCGGGGCCAAGGGAATTTTGATCCGTTTGATCGGTGGCGTGCCCTATTGGGAATATGGGTTGCAGCAGGTCTATGACCTTGCGCAAAAACAGGGGATCGCGCTGGCGGTTTTGCCTGCCGATGGGCGTGCGGATGAACGTCTTGATGCCTATTCCACCCTGCCTGTGTCCACACTGCGCCGCTTGGCCCATCTTTGTGATGGGGGCGGGGCCGCAGGCGCGCGCGCGGCATTGGCACAGATGGCCTTGGCCTCGGGACTATATGCGGCGCCGATGCGGGGTGTGACCCGTTTGCCGACGGTTGGTTTATGGTCGCCCGAACATGGTGTCACCTGTCCCATTGCCTTTGGCCAAGTGGAAAATCCCATTGTGATCACCTTTTATCGTTCTTTTTTGGTCGCGGCGGATTTGGAGCCGGTCAATGCGTTGTTTGCGGCGTTTCGGGCCAAGGGACATCAGGTGATTGGGTTATTCGCACCCTCCCTAAAGCAACCCGAAGCGGCCAGTTGGATCAAGCGCCAGTTGCAGTTTTTAAAACCTGTGGCGATTGTGAACGCCACATCCTTTTCAGGGCGCGGTGTTGATGGGACATCCCCCCTTGATGCCACAAATGCCCCTGTTTTTCAGGTGGCCCTAAGTACCGCGCGGGTCAAAGATTGGAAGGGTGCGGAGCGGGGATTGTCGCCCGCTGATCTGGCGATGCATGTTGTGTTGCCCGAGGTGGATGGCCGCCTATTTGCGGGCATCGTATCGGCCAAAGAGCCCGCCAAAAAGGATCAGGATTTGGAATACGCGCGCTTTGAACATACCCCCATTGTAGATCGCATTGATCGGGTGGTGAGCCGTGTTGATAAATGGATTGCGCTGCAAAATACCAGTGCCCCCAAAACTGCGCTGATCCTATCAACATACCCAGGCAAAGCCTATCAAATTGCGCATGCAGTGGGGTTGGATGCCATCCAATCCTGTCGCGCGATTGTTGAGGATGCAGGCTTGGGCGATCCTGATGCGCTGGGGGATTTGGGACAGCGGTTGCAGACAGAAGTCCTGACGTGGTCTGTCGCTGATTATACTGCCGCGCTTGATACCGTGCCAAGTGACCTGCACGCGCAGTTGTTTGAGGCATGGGGGGATATCGCGCAGGATCAATATGTTCAGAACGGTGCATTTCAATTTCCCGCACTTCAGCTCGGTAACGCATTGATCGCGCTTCAACCTGAACGGGGGTGGTTGAAAACGCGTTATGACGATTATCATGATCTGTCGCGCACGCCCTGCCATGGCTATGTCGCGTTTTATCTGTGGCTTCAGTCAATGAACACAGATGCCATGGTGCATATCGGGGCGCATGGGACGTTGGAATGGTTGCCCGGTAAATCCGTGGCCCTGTCAAATGCGTGTTGGCCCGATGCATTGGCGGGGGATATCCCCATCATTTATCCATTCATCGTCAATGATCCAGGCGAGGCCGCACAAGCCAAACGCCGTATTTCTGCCCTGACATTGGGGCATATTCCACCGCCCCTGGCGCAATCGCACACGCCCGATGCCTTTGTGCCCTTGGAAAATCTGTTGGATGAATTTTCAAATGCAGATGGATTGGACCCCAAACGCCGTGATCGTCTGATGGATCAAATCCGCGATTTGGCGCAATCCTTGGGCGTAGAACAGGATTTGGGGATTGCGGGCGATGTTGATCAGGGCGAGGCATTGACCCGTATTGACCGTTTCGTCTGTGATATCAAAGAGGCGCAGTTTGCCGATGGCCTGCATGTGTTCGGGCGCATGGGGTATGAGGGGGATCAATCACTTGCTGCGCATTCCGAGAGAGACGGGTTGCGCACTGCGCTTTGTGGACGTCGCATTGCCTCTGGCCCCGCAGGATCACCCTATCGTGGGCGTAGCGATGTTTTGCCAACAGGGCGCAACCTGTTTTCTGTTGATCCCCTATCCGTGCCATCGCGCGCAGCCTATGAGCAGGGCTGTAAATTGGCGGACGAATTGGTGCGCCGCCATTTGCAGGATCATGGGGATTGGCCAAAATCATTGGTTGTTGATCTGTGGGGATCGGCCACAATGCGCACAGCGGGTGAGGAATTTGCCATGGCGCTTGCTCTGCTGGGCGTGCGCCCCGTTTGGGCCGAGGGGTCCGAGCGGATCACGGGAACGGAAATCATTCCACTGGCAGAAATGGATCGACCCCGAATTGACGCAACATTGCGTATTTCGGGATTGTTCCGTGATGTGTTTCCTACGTTAAGCATTCTTTATAATCAGGCCGTGCGGGCACTCGCCACGCGGGATGAGGCGCCTGATTGGAACCCGTTCACAGACCATGATCAACATCGTGTCTTTGGCCCAGCACCGGGGGAATATGGTGTTGCGATGCAAGGGGCGCTCGATGATTATTCCGATGCGGGTGTTGTGGATGCTGGGACCGCATGGCTGGCCCAATCGTCGTGGTCGATTGACGGCGACAACATGGATCATGCGCCCGCCCAAATTGCCGAGCGTGTAAAAGCCGCGGATACATTTGTCCATCTTCAAGATTTAAGCGAAAGTGATGTTTTGATGGCCGCAGATTACGCCGCACATGAGGCAGGTTTTGCCGCGGCCAAGGCGCAATTTGGACAGCAGGCCACATTGTATCATCTGGACACAACAAACCCATCTGCCCCCAAGGCCCGCACATTGAAAGAGGAAATTGCCAAAACCGTTATGGCGCGCGCCGCCAACCCCGATTGGATCAATGGCATGATGCGGCACGGGTTTCGCGGTGGCGCAGAAATGGCCGCAACATTGGATCACATGGGGGCCTTTGCCAATTTGGCCAAACTGGTCGAGGCGCATCATTTTGATCGCTATTTCCAAGAAACGCTTGGGCGCGACGATGTGGTTGATTTCCTGCGCGAACATAACCCACAGGCATTGGACGCGATGATTGAACGGTTTCATGCACTGGCCGAGGCGGGTTTGTGGATCACGCGGCGCAATTCCATTTCATCAGAGCTGGCGCAGCTGCGCCAGTCGCACGCATGACACGCCGCCCCGCACCCAAAGGCTGGTGCCCCAGTTCATTGCGCCCAATGGAGTCTGGCGATGGATATATCGTGCGCATCAAACCCGCCTTTGGACGGGTGACGCGCGCGCAGCTGGAAAAAATTGCACACCTGGCGGATCAGTTTGGGAACGGCATTATCGAATTGACCAATCGCGCAAATCTGCAATTGCGCGGGGTGTCGATGGTTGATCACCCCGCCCTGATTGATGCCTTGGTTCTGGCGGGGTTGGTGGATATGGATCCTGACTTGGATGCCGCGCCCCAAATCCTTGTCGCGCCAAATTGTGATGCGGATATGCGTGTGCTTTACGACAATTTGCGCCATGCAAAATTGCCCAAGCTGCCTGCCAAGTTCGGCATGGTTCTGGAGCAGGGTGGACAAATGTTGATGCAGGAGTCGGGGGATATTCGCCTCTGTGCGCTGCGGGATAAGGTTGTTGTGTGGGCAGATGGCTGTCACGGCGGAGTTTGTTTGCCATATGCGGATGCTGTGGGTCATGTCGAAAAATTGGCCACGTGGTTTGCGCAACATGGCGATGCCGATCATCGGCGCATGTCACAGGTTTTAAAGGTGGTCCAATTTCCAGCCGAATGGTGTGTCGATCCATTGCCCCCAGAAACAAAGGCATCCAATGGCGCAATATATGCCGTTCCGTTTGGGCAAATGACATCCGATGGATTGATGTGCTTTGCACGACATGTTGGATCAGATGACATTCGCCTGACACCATGGCGCCAATTTAGCGTTGCAGGTGCCCTGCAAGCGCAGGACATTCAGGGGTTTGTCACGGATTTAAGCGCACCAGTTTTGCGGGCGCAGGCCTGCACAGGCGCCCCGCGTTGTCCACAGGCCATGGGGGAAACGCATACCTTGGCCGCACGCCTTGCGCCCCAAATTGACAGCGATCTGCACGTGTCTGGATGTCCCAAAGGCTGTGCAAAACATACGAAAACGCCTGTGACGGTTGTTCAGGGGGTAAATGGGCTTGACCTGATCATCAATGGCTGTACATGGGATCAACCCGATTTTTCGGGGTTAGATGAAGGCCAACTTGTTCAAAAAATAAGGGAAATCAATGCCACACACCTATGAAAAAGATGGCGCAGCAATCTATAAAGAAAGCTTTTCAATCATTCGCGCGGAATCCGATCTGGCCCGATTTGATGCGGATGAGGAACAAGTGGCCGTGCGCATGATCCATGCGGCAGGTATGGTTGATTTGGCCCCCTATATTCATTTTTCGCCCGGATTTGTGGTGGCCGCGCGTGATGCGCTGAACAACGGTGCACCCATATTCTGCGACGCACGTATGGTGTCCGAGGGTGTCACACGCAAACGCCTGCCTGCGGATAATGATGTGATCTGCACGCTTTGGGATCCAAAAACGCCTGAATTGGCGGCGGACATGAACAACACACGTTCTGCCGCGGCATTGGAATTGTGGCGTCCCAGCTTGGAGGGTGCAGTTGTCGCCATTGGAAACGCGCCCACCGCTCTGTTTCATTTGTTGAATATGCTTGAGGATCCTGAATGCCCGCGCCCTGCCGCCATCATCGGCTGCCCTGTTGGATTTGTTGGCGCGATGGAAAGCAAGGATGCGTTGTGGGAGGCCTTACCCGTGCCATCCTGCATCGTCAAAGGCCGCTTGGGTGGCAGCGCGATTACAGTCGCGGCGATCAATGCAATCGCGAGCCGCATGGAATGAGTATCGGCACCGTATATGGCGTTGGCTTGGGGTCAGGGGATGTTGATCTGCTGTCCGTGCGCGCGGACCGTTTGGTGCGCAATGCCAAAATCATCGCTTATTTTCGCAAAGCTGGAAAAAAGGGTCAGGCTAGGCGATTGGCCGATCCATTGATCCCCGCGGATGCGTTGGAAATTCCGATGGAATATCCTGTCACAACGGAAATTCCGCTAGATGATCCGCGCTATAACGAAGTTCTAAGCCAGTTTTATGAAGACAGCTGTGCAATCTTGCGCACCCATTTGGATGCAGGACACGATATCGTCGTCTTGTGCGAAGGCGATCCGTTTTTCTATGGATCCTTCATGCATCTGCATTCCAGATTAATGGCGGACTATAATGTCGAGGTTGTGCCTGCAATCACGGGCATGTCGGGGGCATGGACCGCAACGAACCAACCCATCACATGGGGCGACGATATCCTAACCGTGTTGATGGGTACGTTGGATCAGGACACGCTAACTGCCCGCATGAAAAGCACAGACGCGCTGGTCGTCATGAAAATCGGCACAAATTTCCCCAAGGTGCGTCAGGCATTAAGGGACGCAAATTTGTATGACCGTGCGTGGATGGTGCAATATGCCACGATGCCAGATCAAAAGGTGACCAAACTGTCGGAATTTGAGGGCGATAAAGTTCCCTACTTCACTATCATCGTAGTCCACGGTCAGGGGCGCCGTCCATGAGCAAGACAGTAACAATTGTGGGGATCGGTCCGGGTGAACAAGGCTTTGTCACACCCGAGGTCAGCGCCGCAATCGCGCGTGCCACGGATGCCGTGGGATATATCCCCTATATTGAACGGCTGCCCGCACGCCCGGATTTGGTGTGCCACCCATCGGACAATCGCGTCGAATTGGACCGCGCGCGTCACGCGTTGGATTTGGCCGCAGCGGGCGGGGATGTTGTTGTTGTCTCCTCTGGCGACCCAAGTGTGTTTGCCATGTCCGCCGCTGTGTTTGAGGCGATGGAAACCCCGTCAGCGGCCTGGGCGGATGTTAACATAACTGTCCTGCCTGGCATCACAGCCATGCTTGCGGCCTCTGCGGCGATTGGTGCGCCCTTGGGGCATGATTTCTGCTGTATCAACCTAAGTGATAATTTGAAACCTTGGGACATCATTGAACGCCGCCTGCGTCTTGCCGCACAGGGGGATTTTGCGATGGCGTTTTACAATCCCCGCTCAACCTCGCGTCCGCATGGGTTTGAAAAAACATTGCAAGTGCTTAAGGAAGAGTGCGGCGACAATCGTCTGGTGATTTTTGCACGAAACGTATCGCGCCCCGATCAAACCATTCGTGTCGTGCCGTTACAAGAAACGACACCTGATATGGCCGACATGCGTACCGTGGTGATTGTGGGATCGTCCAAAACGAAAACCGTACAGCATGGGGAACAAAAATTCGTTTACACGCCCCGTTATTATGAGGTGGACGTGTGATGAACCCAGTCCAGCGCATCCTTGGGGGTATGAACTTCGGCCCGTTCGGGGATCGCGGGGCGATCAATCATCACAACGGGAATGCCCAAGTGACGCGCGGCCTCAATCTTGGAATAGGTGCCGCGCCCGCCTGCGTTTTTGGACACCAGAAGTTTGATATTATGGTCACGCATCAGCGCGATGTCGTCCTCGGTGCTAAACGGTCCGCGCGAAAACAGGGCGGTCGCCTTTGGCAGGGGCAGGGTTTCTGCTTTGTCCACAAGGCGCAGCAAATATTGATGCTGGGGCGCACAGGCAAATTCGGCCAAATGCATGCGGCCAATCGCCAACATGACATTGGTGTCCTCCATGCCTTGCAAGTATTCTGCCGCCGCCCCAATCGTTGGAACACGGTGCCATTGATCCCCATCCACGCTGTCCCACGCAGGGCGGGTCAGGGCGCAAAGCTGGGTTCCCGTTTCACGGCAGGCGTTGATCGCATTCACACTCATCTGACTGGCAAAAGGGTGGGTGGCATCAATCACATGCGTCACCTGTTCGGCACACAGATATTCGGCCAATCCTTGCGCGCCGCCATATCCGCCGATACGTTTTGGCAACGGCTGGGGTTTGGTGCGTTCCACGCGGCCTGCATAGGACAGGGTTGCGGGGATATTCGCCTCGGCGACAAGTTTGGCCAAATCTGTGGCCTCGGTCGTTCCTGCCAAGATCAAAAGGTGTGAGCGCATGGATAATCCTTGGATCAGCATCATTGGTGTCGGTGAAGATGGACTTGCGGGGTTTTGCGCAGCACGTCAAGAGGCGCTGTCAAACGCGGACTTGGTTTTTGGTCCGCCACGCCATTTGGAATTGGTTGGGGTTCAGGGCGAGCGCGCACGTCCTTGGCCAGTGCCATTTGCCGATGGTATTGAAGAAGTCCTGTCCGAACGCGGGCGCGGCAAACAAATCGCCGTGTTGTTGTCGGGCGATCCGTTTTGGTTTGGCGGGGGTACAACACTGACCCATCATCTGCAGGCAGAGGAATGGGTGTCGATCCCTGCACCTTCGACATTTTCATGGGCGGCAAGCCGTTTGGGGTGGGCATTGCAGTCGGTTGTAACACTCGGATTACATGCGCGTCCGTTTGAAACCCTGGTGCCCCATCTTGCGCCCGATATGCAGGTGATTGTCACGTTGCGCGATGGGGCAGCGGTTGGGGAATTGGCGCAGTGGCTCACGGATCAGGGATTTGGTCACAGCACCCTTCACGTGCTTGAGGCGCTGGGTGGTCCAAATGAACGCATTCGTGTGGTGCAGGCGGATGAATATGCGCTAAAAGATGTCACGCACCCTGTGTGCGCGGGGATCACATTTTCGGGCACGGATGCGGTGATGACGCATGCCTCCGGTCGCCGTGATGATCTGTTTGATCACGATGGTCAGATCACCAAACGCCCTGTTCGTGCCCTGACGCTAAGTGCGCTTGCGCCGCGCCCCAACGAACTTTTGTGGGATTTGGGGGCAGGGTCGGGGTCCATTGCGATTGAATGGTTGCTGTCCCATCCCAGTCTGCGCGCCATTGCCGTTGAACGCGACGAAACCCGCGCCAAACGCATTCGCGCCAATGCAGATATGCTTGGGGTGGCGCATTTAGATGTGCGCACAGGTGCGATTGTTGACACGCTTGGCGATTTAGAGGCGCCTGATGTCGTGTTCATCGGTGGTGGGTTTTCGCACGATTTGGTGAATATGCTGTGGCCCCTGATGCCCGATGGGGCACGGTTGGTTGCAAATTCAGTCACATTGGAAAGTGATGCGGATATAATGCGTGCACAGTCCGAATTTGGTGGGGATTTATTGCGCGTTGAATTATCCGCGCCCAAGGCCATCGGATCGCGCACGGGGTGGGCCGCAAGCTATCCCATCATGCAATGGAGCGTGACAAAATGATCATTGCGGGATTTGGCATGCGTGCAGATGTGACAGAGGCAAGTTTGCAAGACGCCCTTGATCAAACAGGCTATGCGCCTGATGCCATCGCAACGGTTGCGGATAAGGCCGAATTTGCTGCATTTCAGGCATTCGCACGCACCCAAAAACTGCCCATTCGAACGGTATCGCAAGACGGCCATGATCACGCACAGACACACACGCAATCACAGGCATCCTTGCATCATCGCGGCACGGGCAGTGTGGCAGAGGCCGCGGCCCTGATCGCGGCTGGGGCGGGCGCCACACTTTTATCCACGCGCAAAATTTCAAACGATCGCTTGGCAACTTGTGCCATCGCGATTACGGAGGGATCATGACAGTCCATTTCATCGGTGCAGGCCCGGGTGCCGCAGATCTTATTACATTGCGCGGTCGTGATTTGATCGCGTCCTGTCCTGTGTGCCTTTATGCGGGATCGCTGGTTCCCGAAGAATTGCTGTCTCATTGCCCTGAAGGGGCGCGCATCATCAACACCGCGCCCATGGATTTGGACAGCATCATTGCAGAAATTCAAAAGGCTCACGAGGCGGGGCAAGATGTGGCGCGCCTGCATTCGGGCGATTTGTCGGTGTGGTCGGCCATGGGCGAACAACTGCGCCGCATTCGGGCGCTGGACATCCCTGTGTCCGTGACGCCCGGCGTGCCCAGTTTTGCCGCCGCGGCCGCAACGTTGCAAACGGAATTAACCCTGCCAGAACTGGCGCAATCTGTTGTTTTAACACGCACATCGGGACGCGCGTCCTCGATGCCGCCTGCCGAAACGCTTGCGAATTTTGCGAAAACGGGCGCGACCTTGGCCATTCATCTGTCCATTCAAGTCTTGCCCAAAGTGGTCGAGGAATTGACGCCTTATTATGGTGCGGACTGTGCTTGTGCCGTGGTCTATCGCGCATCTTGGCCAGAGGAGCGCGTGTTTCGCGCAACATTGGGCACCATCGCCGATATGATCGGCCCCGATGTAGAGCGCACCGCGCTGATTATGGTGGGCAAAACCCTGAACGCGCATGATTTCGGGGAAAGCAGTCTTTATGACAAAGATTACGAGCGCCGCTATCGTCCCCTAACCGCACGGGCAGAGATTGGTCATGACTAAGGCACGTGGTTTTTTAATTTCGGCGCCGTCATCAGGGACAGGTAAAACAACCGTCACACTGGGATTGTTGCGCGCCTTTCGGGATCGGGGCAATGCGGTGCAACCCTACAAAAGTGGGCCAGATTATATCGACCCTGCGTTTCATCGTTTTGCCTCGGGACGTGCATCCTATAATCTGGATACGTGGGCCATGGGCGCAGGTGTTTTGCAGGGGGTGATCGAAACATCCACTGATGCGGATATGGTGATCGCCGAAGGCTCCATGGGGCTGTTTGATGGGGTCCTAAGCCAAGGGGCCATGGGTTTTGGCAGCTCGGCTGAAACCGCAAAATATTTCGGCTGGCCCGTGATCATCGTCATAGATGTCAGTGGTCAGGCGCAGTCCGCGGCCGCGGCGGCCTTGGGCTTCAAACTTTTTGATCCGTCTTTGCCGATTGCGGGTGTCATCCTGAACCGTGTCGCCAGTCCGCGCCACGAACGCTATGTGCGCCAAGGGATGGAGGATGCAGGATTAAAGGTCTTTGGATCACTTCCCCGTCGTGGAGATTTGGCCCTGCCTGAACGCCACCTTGGTTTGATTCAGGCGGTTGAACATCCCGATTTGGAAACGGCGATTGCAGATTACGCAAATTTCGTGAGCGAGCATTTGGACCTTGACGCGATTGAGGAAGCGGCCGCTGAAACAACCATGCCCGCCGCGACCGCGCAGTTGATTGATCCACCCGCACAACGCATTGCATTGGCGCAGGATGAGGCGTTTTCGTTCACCTATCCACACATCTTAAAAGGATGGCGTGAAAAGGGGGCAGAGGTTCTGCCCTTTTCCCCATTGGCCAATCAGGCCCCTGATCCAACGGCGGATTTGGTCTGGTTGCCGGGCGGATACCCAGAATTGCATGGTGGCAGAATCGCAGGTGCGGATGTGTTTTTAAATGGTCTGCGCACACATGGTGAAACGAAACCCGTCCATGGCGAATGTGGGGGCTATATGGTTTTGGGCGAAACGCTGATCGACAAGGACGGCACGCATCATAAAATGGCGGGGCTGTTAGGATTGGTGACCAGCTTTGAAAAACGTAAATTCCATTTAGGCTATCGTCAGGTGTCGGTCACAGAAAACATTCTGAATTTCGCGGCGGGCGATCGGTTGCGAGGACATGAATTTCATTATTCGCGCATCATTGAACAACCTGATCAACCCCTGTTTGAGGTGGCAGATGCGGATGGAACCCCAGTGCCCGAAACAGGGTCGCGCCGTGGCCATGTTTCAGGAACCTTTTTCCATTTGATTGCGAAAGAACGCGGATGAGCGGATTTGTAAGTTTTGTGGGCTCTGGCCCCGGTGACCCCGAATTGTTGACGGTAAAGGCCGTTGATCGCCTGCGCCGTGCGGATGTGATTTTGTTTGATGATCTGTCCTCAGGTCCAATTTTGTCCCATGCTGCATCGTCCTGTGAATTGGTGGCGGTTGGCAAACGTGCGGGACGACTATCGCCCAAACAGCACCACGTCAGTCGCCTATTGGTGGATTACGCCGAAACAGGTGCGCAGGTTGTGCGCCTGAAATCGGGCGACAGCGGATTGTTTGGCCGTTTGGAAGAAGAACAAGATGCGCTGCATGCTGCGGGCATTAAGTATGAAATTATTCCTGGCGTCCCCTCGGCCCTTGCCGCTGCGGCGGCGGCGGGCATTCCGTTGACACGGCGTTTGTCGGCGCGGCGCGTGCAGTTTGTAACAGGGCACAACGTGGGTGGCGTTCTGCCTGAGGATTTGAATTTTCCGGCACTTGCCGATCCGCTGGCCACCACAGTTGTGTTCATGGGGCAGCGCACGTTCCCCAAATTTTCCGAGCGTTTGTTTGCAGAAGGATTGCCCACAGATACGCCCGCCCTTTTGGCCGAGGCGGTGTCCAAACCCGAGCAAACTTTGCGGTTTACGACCGTTGGTGCATTGGCGGATGATCTGGCGAAGGAGGTTTCACCAAAACCCGCCCTGATCCTTTATGGTCCGCTTGCCCAATATGATGAGGCGGACGGATGATCGAACTTTTGCTGATCGGCATTGGGACAGGTAATCCTGATCACATCACGCGGCAGGCGGAAAAGGCGATTGCCAGCGCCGATTTGATTATGATCCCAACCAAGGGGGATAATAAGGCGGATTTGGCCGATTTGCGTCATGATATTTGCGCCCAGATTGCAGGTGTTGATCTGTCGCGTGTCGTGGAATTTGAATTGCCTGTGCGCGATCCTGCGATCCCCTATGTGGACCGTGTGCATCATTGGCATGATGCGATTGCCGATGTGTGGCAGGCGACCATTCAGGGAAATATCAAAACGGGTAAAGTGGCGCTGTTGATTTGGGGAGATCCATCGCTTTACGACAGTTCCCTGCGCATTGCATCGCGCCTGAACCCTGTGCCCAAAATTTCGGTTTTACCGGGGCTGACATCATTACAGGTTTTAACGGCTGCGCATGCCATTCCGATCAATGAATTGGCGCGTCCCTTTGTCGTTACCACGGGGCGTCAGTTGCGCGACAATGGCTGGCCCACGGGCGTCGATACAGTGGCTGTGATGCTGGATGGCGAATGTTCGTTTCAAAGTTTGGAAAACCAAAATTGCCAGATTTATTGGGGCGCATATGTTGGCATGAAAGAGGAAATCTTGATCCAAGGTCCATTAGACCAAGTGACAGATCAGATTGTTGAAACACGTGCCAAAGCCCGCGAAAACCATGGCTGGATCATGGATATTTATGTTCTGAAGTTGTTGGACTAGCCTTGCCTGTTTGCAAGGTGCACCAATTCCCTATCGGGTAAAATCGCGCCGCGGTGCTGGACCACCCGAGCTGCCAGATCATGCGCCTGTATCAGGCGTTCGCCCACGGATGCGCCTGCGATGTACCCTGCTAAAAAGCCTGCGTTAAAGCTATCGCCCGCCGCGGTGGAATCCACGACGTTTGCGGCTGCGCCATAGGTTTGCACGGTGTCTTGTTCCAAATCATAAGGTCCCAAATGTCCCTGTTTCAGCGCGCCGACACGTGGACCATGTTTGCACAGGCGTGCAACCACTGATGATGCATCTGCATCGTTGAAAATATGCATTTCATCATCGACCGAAGGCAGGGCAAGCGTTGCAAAATCCCACATAACCGCATTTGTTTCACGCGCGATTTCGGGGCTTTCCCACAGTTTCGGGCGATGGTTACTGTCATAGGCCACGATGCCCCCGCGTGCCTGAAAATATATCAACGCCTCTATCAGGGCGTGGCGTTGCATGGGCGGCAAGATGGCCAAGGATATGCCCGACACATAAACCAAATCAAACTGTGTCAGGATGTTCAGGCTAATTGTACATTCGGGTCCAAATAACGTGCGTGCGGCACTGTCAGATCGCCAATAACTAAATCGCCGCTCTCCCTGATCATCTGTTTCGATTGCATATAGGCCTGGTGTCTTTATCGGATGACGTGCCACGCAATCCTGCGTAATTCCGTGGGTTTGCATATGTGCCAAAATACGATCAGAAAATGCATCCGGACCCAACACAGTCACATAATGAACCTTTGCGCGACCCTTTAGAAGGTGCGCTAAATATACGGCGGTGTTGTATGTATCGCCTGCGATGCCAATTTGCGCTGTCTCTGCTGTTTGCAGGGACAGTTCAATCATGACTTCGCCGATGCATGCAATTTTCGTCAAGAAGGCTCCTCAAACTCTGATCTCGATGGTTTCAAAATTGGGTGAAAAGAGCAAGGTGAGAAATGCGTTACAAAAATATTTTATACTTCATATTTCGTAACATAAATCTTGAGTGACCCTGTGAATCGTGTTATTTTGAAGCAGAATAAAAGGAAAATGGCATTGGACGCATTTATCTGTGACGGGGTTCGCACCCCAATTGGGAAATTTGGTGGCGCGCTTTCATCCGTGCGTGCAGATGATCTGGCGGCCTTGCCAATTACGGAACTGCTGGCGCGTCATCCGCAGGTGGATTGGTCGCAAACGGATGAGGTTATTTACGGCGATGCGAACCAAGCGGGCGAGGATAACCGCAACGTTGCCCGTATGGCGGCCCTTTTGGCGGGATTGCCGCAGGATGTGCCAGGGATCACTGTAAACCGTCTGTGCGCCAGTGGTATGGACGCCGTTGGTTTTGCCGCACGTGGGATCAAATCGGGGGATTACGAATTGGTGATCGCAGGGGGCGTTGAAAGCATGTCCCGCGCCCCGTTCGTTATGCCCAAGGCCGAAACCGCATTTTCCCGCAGCAATGCAGTTTATGACACAACCATCGGGTGGCGTTTTGTAAACCCGAAAATGGACGCGGCCTATGGCACAGACAGCATGCCCGAAACCGCGGATAATGTTGCGGGTGATTATGGGATCAGCCGCGCAGATCAAGACGCCTTTGCTCTGCGCTCTCAGGAACGCTGGGCGGCGGCGCAGGCGGCGGGTCGGTTTGCAGACGAATTGTGTTCTGTCAGCATACCGCAACGTCGGGGGGATCCCATCGTTGTTGATACAGATGAACATCCACGCCCCCAAACGACAGTAGAAAGTTTGGGGAAATTGCGCGGCATTAATGGCGCGGATAAATCGGTCACTGCGGGCAATGCCAGCGGTGTGAACGATGGCGCAGCCGCACTTTTACTGGCTTCATCCGCGGCGGTGCAGTCCCATGGATTGACGCCAATGGCGCGGGTGGTGTGCATGGCCTCTGCGGGCGTTGCGCCGCGCGTTATGGGCATTGGCCCCGTTCCCGCCAGCCAAAAGGCATTGGCGCGTGCGGGTCTAACGATTGCCGACATGGACATCATTGAATTGAACGAGGCGTTCGCAAGTCAGGGATTGGCCACGCTGCGCGCCTTGGGCGTTGCGGATGATGATGCGCGCGTCAATCCAAATGGCGGTGCGATTGCGATGGGGCATCCATTGGGGATGTCGGGTGCGCGCCTTGTTTTGGGTGCGGCGCATGAATTGAAACGACGCGGTGGGCGCTATGCACTGTGTACAATGTGCGTCGGTGTGGGGCAGGGAACCGCCCTAATCTTAGAACGTGTATAAGGAGTGATCTGATGTATGCACAAATGGTAAAGTCGGAAAATACGGATAGCGGTCCTGAATTGGACGCCTTCCAAGCGCGCATTGATGCAGGCGAAAAGATTGAACCAAAGGATTGGATGCCTGCTGGCTATCGTAAAACCCTGATCCGTCAGATCTCGCAACATGCGCATTCCGAAATCGTGGGACAACTGCCCGAGGGCAATTGGATCACCCGCGCCCCAACCTTGGAACGCAAGGCGATTTTGCTGGCCAAGGTGCAGGATGAGGCTGGACATGGCCTATACCTTTATTGTGCGGCGGAAACACTGGGCGTTAGCCGCGATGAGTTGACCGAGATGTTGTTGGATGGACGCATGAAATATTCGTCGATTTTTAACTATCCAACGCTGACATGGGCCGATATTGGCGCGATTGGGTGGTTGGTGGATGGCGCGGCCATCATGAACCAAGTGCCGCTTCAGCGCACATCATACGGTCCCTATGCCCGCGCGATGGTGCGCATCTGTAAAGAAGAAAGTTTCCATCAACGTCAGGGCTATGACATCATGATGAAAATGGCCCAAGGATCAGAGGCGCAAAAGCGCATGGCGCAGGATGCGTTGAACCGTTACTGGTATCCCTCGCTGATGATGTTTGGCCCTTCTGACAAAGAAAGCGTTCATTCCGCGCAATCCATGAGTTGGCGGATCAAGATCAATTCAAATGATGAATTGCGCCAAAAATTTGTGGATCAAACGGTGCCACAGGCGGAATATCTGGGCCTAACGGTACCAGACGAAAACCTGCGCCTAGATCCTGAAACAGGTCATTATAAATTTTCCGAACCCGACTGGACCGAATTTTTTGAAGTGCTGAACGGAAACGGCCCCTGCAACAAAGAACGCCTAGAGGCCCGCAATAAGGCATGGGATGACGGACAATGGGTGCGGGATGGTATGATGGCGCACGCCCGTAAAAAAGCGGCCCGCGCCGCCTCAGCAAAGGTGGTCGCAGAATGAGTTATCAAGATACAAACCCCCGCAACGAATGGCCTCTTTGGGAAATTTTCATCCGCGGTCAGCATGGCATGTCACATCGTCATGTCGGATCGCTACATGCACCAGATGCGGAAATGGCCATCAAAAATGCGCGTGATGTATACACGCGTCGCAATGAGGGTGTCAGCATCTGGGTGGTTGAGGCGGAAAAAATCACCGCCTCCTCACCATCAGATAAGGGGCCAATGTATGAACCCTCGCAATCCAAAGTGTACCGTCACCCAACATTCTTTGATATTCCCGATGATGTAGGGGCCATGTAATGGGCGATCATTTGTTTGAATTCCTGCTGCGGCAGGGGGACAATACCCTGATTCTATCGCACCGCATTAGCGAATGGTGTGGTCATGCGCCCATTATCGAAGAAGACATTGCCTTAGCCAACATAGCACTGGATCTTTTGGGACAAACGCAGATGTGGCTGGGACTGGCGGCCGAGGTCGAAGGCGCCGGGCGCAGCGCAGATGATTTGGCAATGCTGCGCGATGCATGGGATTTTCGAAATGCCATCTTGGTTGAACGTCCAAATGGGGATTTTGGCCAAACAATGATGCGGCAGTTTTTGTTTGATGCCTATCACGTGGAACTGCTGAACAGATTGGCCAACAGCACGGATGAACGGATCGCCGCGATTGCCGCCAAATCGTTGAAAGAGGTAGAGTATCACTTCGAACGCTCTGCCACCACAGTGATCGCATTGGGGGATGGTAGCGAAGAAAGCCATGCGCGTATGCAGGCAGCACTTGATGATCAATGGACATTTGCAGGTGAACTATTTGAAACGGACGCAGGGGATCATGCATTGAACGATGCGGGTATTGCCCCGCTGCCATCTGAATTACGCGCTGGGTTTAACACGCGTGCAATTGCCGTGTTGGGGGACGCAACGCTGAATATTCCCGAAACAACATTCGCCCATTCGGGCGGACGTTCGGGGAAACGCCACAGCGAACATTTGGGCCACCTGCTGACGCAGATGCAGTGGTTACAACGTGCCTATCCGGGGGCCACGTGGTAAAGACCCCCGATATCGACACAGTTTGGCAGTGGTTGGACCAGGTACCTGATCCTGAAATCCCCGTCATCTCTTTGGTGGATTTGGGGATTGTGCGCGATGTCGCCTATCAGGGCGATAAGTTGCGCATCACGCTCAGCCCCACGTATTCGGGATGCCCCGCAACCCGCGTGATTGAGGAAGATGTGCGCACAGCCATGCGGGATCATGGGATCGAACGGTTGATCATCAATCAGCAAATTTCTCCCCCCTGGACCACCGATTGGATGTCCGACAAGGGCAAGGCGAAATTACAAGACTATGGCATCGCCCCACCCAGTGCCAAGGGACAGCCAGAGGCCTGCCCCATCTGTGGCGCAGGGGTGGTTAGCCTTGTGTCGCAATTCGGGTCCACCCCCTGCAAGGCGCATTGGCGGTGTGAGGAGTGCCGCGAGTCCTTTGATTACTTCAAATGCATTTAGGAGCGTTAGAATGGCAAAATTTCATTCCCTGATCGTGACCGATGTCGAAAATACAATCCGTGACGCGATTGTCGTGTCCCTGCGCCCCGAAGAGGGGGCAGAGGCGTTTGATTTCACCCAAGGCCAGTATCTTACATTTCGCCAAGTGATTGAGGGCACGGAAATTCGCCGCTCATATTCGATCTGCACAGGCAAGGGCGAGGGGTTACGGGTTGGGATCAAACGTGTCGAGGGCGGGGCCTTTTCCAACTGGGCGAATGATACGCTTACCCCCGGAATGCGGGTTGAGGCGATGCCGCCCATGGGAAATTTCCACACGACAATCGAGCCTGAACGCGAAAAAAACTACATCGGGTTTGCGGGTGGATCGGGCATTACACCTGTTCTTTCCATCCTAACAACCACTCTACGCGCTGAACCGCAGTCCAACTTCACGCTGGTCTATGCCAATCGCGGTGTGAACACGATCATGTTCAAAGAAGATCTTGAGGATCTGAAAAACCAATTCATGGGGCGTTTGACGATCCTGCAT
>JAFMKS010000069.1 GCA_017852835.1 Paracoccaceae bacterium | reverse complement strand
ATGACGTCAGCGGATCTTATGCCTTGGCATTCTGGAATGGCATTGGGTGGAATTTCCTGAACATCGTGATCGTGGGTTTTATATTGTGGCGCGCCCTGCAAAAACAGGCCCGGACACCGACGTAATACCAACGTAAAATAGATCGTAACTTTGAGACAAAAAAGGCCCGCACACGGCGGGCCTTGTTCACATCAATTATTGTACGATTAATCGTTACGAGCGTGCTTGATAGGCGCCCATAGACGTTTGTTCGATAGGTACAGTAGAACGGACAGGACAGCCAAGAACAGTACCCCGCGGAACCCTGCGTCCTGACGATCCATCATCTTTGGTTCTGCGGCCCACATCAGGAACGCGGCAACGTCTTCTGACATGTGGTGAACGTCATTTTTGTGACCATCGTCAAACTCAACCAACTCATCCTCAAGGGGTGGGCCCATTGAAATCCAACCACCAGGAAACGCTTTGTTTTCATATAGCGTTACGCCAGCTTCTTCTTTCTCAACACCTGTGTAACCATGGAGCAATGCGGCGATGTATTCAGCGCCACCCATGCCCTTAACCAACTGATTGATACCAGTGCCATAGGGGCCGTGGAAACCAGCGCGCGCCTTTGCCATCAACGACAGGTCAGGTGCACCAACTGCGTCATTCGCAGGGAAGTGATCAGCTGGTTTCGCGGGGCGTGTATCGTCTAAATCGGCGTCAAATACTTCAAAGTTCTCTGCCGCATATGCACGCACCTGATCTTCTGAGTAGCCAAGACCGTTTTTGTCCGCAAGCGTACGCAGAGGCACATACTTTAGTCCGTGACATGCTGCACAAACCTCTGTGTATACTTTGAGACCACGGCGCAATTGCTCTTGATCAAATGTCCCAAAAGGACCCTCGAATGAGAAATGAGCATCCTCAATCTCGCCTGCTCCGCCCGCTGCAAATGCGCTGCCTGCTGTCAGGGTCAATGCCGTGATTGCGCTTGTGATGAAATGTTTCAACATTTTCAGTCCCTTTTCTTACTCAGCTGGCGTTTCAGCTTTGCCATAATGCGCATCGAAATCGTCCTCGATCGTCGCTGGCTGTGGTGCAGGCTTTTCTAGGACGCCCAACAATGGAAGGATAATTAGGAAGTATCCAAACCAGTATGCTGAACCAACCAATGAAAGCGATGCATATGGTTCTTCTGCTGGCATCGCGCCCAACCACATCAAGAAGAAGAAGTCTGCGACCAAGATCCAGAACCACAACTTCAACTGTGGGCGATAGCGTGCGGAACGAACGCTTGATGTGTCCAACCAAGGAGCAAGCGCCATAACCGCGATCGCACCAAACATTGCAAGCACACCAAAGAATTTCGCGTCAACAATTCCACCGGTGACGAATGAAACCAACTGAACGGCCCAAACATCAGCAGTGAACGCACGCAAGATTGCGTAGAACGGCAAGAAGTACCATTCAGGAACAATGTGCGCAGGTGTCGCAAGCGGGTTCGCCTCGATGTAGTTGTCTGGGTGACCCAGGTAGTTTGGCATAAAGCCAACGATCGCGAAGAATACCGCCAAAATCACGGCCAATGCGAACAAGTCTTTGATCACGTAATATGGCCAGAACGGAACTGTGTCTTTTTTTGCTTCTTCTTTTGAACCGCGGCGAACTTCAACACCTGTTGGGTTGTTGTTGCCAGTGGTGTGGAACGCCCAAATGTGCACCATGACCAAACCTGCGATCAAGAATGGGAATAGATAGTGCAATGAGAAAAAGCGGTTCAACGTCGCGTTATCAACGGCCGGACCACCCAACAACAGTGTTTGGATCGCATCACCCACGAATGGGATCGCGCCAAATAGACCTGTGATAACTGTCGCGCCCCAGAAGGACATCTGACCCCATGGTAGAACATAGCCCATGAACGCTGTACCCATCATCAACAGATAGATCAGCATACCGATGATCCACGTGATTTCGCGAGGCGCCTTATATGAACCATAGTATAAACCACGGAAAATGTGCGCGTAGACCGCGATGAAGAACAATGACGCACCATTCATGTGCAAATAGCGGATCATGTGGCCACCGTTCACGTTACGCATGATGTGCTCAACAGATGCAAACGCATTATCAACGTGTGGTGTGTAGTGCATCGCCAAAACGATGCCGGTTACAATTTGAAGTCCCAAACAAAATGTCAGAACAATACCCCAAATCCACATCCAGTTCAGGTTTTTCGGAGTTGGGATCATAAGTGTGTCGTACAAAAGGCCAACAATTGGCAAACGTGAATGCACAGCTTTGGCAAAGTTACCTTTTGGTTCGTAGTGGTCGTGAGGAATTCCAGCCATCTCTCAGCTCTCCCTTAACCTAGTTTGATTGTTGTTGCGTCGACAAATTCCGCGACAGGTACAGGCAGGTTTGTTGGTGCCGGACCTTTACGGATACGACCAGATGTATCGTAGTGTGAACCGTGGCATGGGCAGAACCAGCCATTGAAATCACCCGCGCCGTCACCCAGTGGAACACAGCCAAGGTGCGTACACACACCCATCATGACCAACCATTCGCCTGCTTCGTCTAAGCTGCGGTTTTCGTCAGATGCGTCAGAGCCTGGCACGTTTTCGTTGCGTGATTCGGCGTCGGCCAGATCGCCCAAGGCAACCTGACGTGCTTCTGCGATTTCTTCTTCTGTGCGACGACGAATAAACACAGGCTTACCCAACCACTTAACAGTCAGCTGCGTACCTGGCTCGACGTCGGCCACATCAACACGGATCGACGCCAAGGCGCGGACATCCGCTGAAGGATTCATTTGGTTAACAAGCGGCCATACTGCGGCCCCTGTTACAACGGCACCGGCACCAGCTGTCGCGTAGTAAATAAAATCGCGGCGTGTGCCTTCGTGATCGTCTGCGTGTGACACGAGGTAAACTCCATTGTTTGGTTAGTCGTTCGACCATACCGGTTGCGTCCGCACAGTAGCGGAAAGTACTTTGCTGCGTTTTAGCGAGGAATTTTGGGAAGTCCAGTCTACATTTGTATTCGCCTGTTTTTCGCGCTGTCGTGTCGCACGAAAAGGCGCATTTTGACCGTTTTCGACATGCGAGCAGGTAAATAAGCGGCAAAGGGTGATTCTATTTCGCAAAGGGTGCCGCAGACCCCCAAAGTTCACGCACTCGTTGATCACGCCCGCACGCATCGCGATACCGATAATAAACATCCGATTGCTTGCGATACCCAAAACGTGTCAGCACACGCGTATCCAATTTATAGTAATCTTGGTGATAATCCTCGGCCAGATAGTATACAGTTCGATCCAACACGGGGGTTACGATGGTCTGGCCCAAATCTGCCTCGGCCTGTTTGATCGCGTTATTTGCCGCGCTCCGCTGTGCTGGGGTTGCGAAAATTGCCGTGCGATAGCTGTCCCCACGATCACAGAACTGCCCCCCATCATCAGTTGGATCAACACTTCGTAAAAAGGCATGCAGCAATGTTTCAACAGAAACAACGGCGGGATCAAACGAAATCTCAACCGCCTCATAATGGCCTGTGCCGCCTCGTGTGACCTCTTTATATGTAGGGTTCTTGGTTGTGCCGCCCGTGTAACCAGAGGTCACTTCAATCACACCATCAACTTTTTCAAAATCGGCCTCAACACACCAAAAACATCCACCCGCTACAATCAGGGTGTCCGTCGCAGCCTGCGCCATCTTGGCGCCAAAGGTGGCAAGGATGACTGACGTGGCAATCGTAAGGGCGTGGGTTTTACACGTTTTCATTTTGGCAAACATTGCGAGTGTCCTTTTGGAAATGAGGATGCCGTTAGTTTAGACCACTTACACCAAAAGTAAGCCCCCCTCACATCAAGGTGAAGGCGCGAGAGCGCAATCTTGATACCGCTTGCACTCAGATTCCGTCCCATCTACGATAAGAAAAAGTATAAAATGAGGGTTATCGTGGCACCATCTCTTTTCGAGTTGCAGCCTAATGCGTCTATCGCAATTGATGGAGATACGCATGTGTTTCCAGTCAACCGCGTGTTTTGTGTTGGGCGCAACTATGCAGAACATGCCGCCGAAATGGGGAACACAGTTGATCGAAGTGCCCCCTTTTATTTCACAAAATCCCAGCAATCCGTCAGTCACGGGCATCCGCAAATAAAATATCCAACTGGTACGCAAAATTATCATCACGAGGTTGAGTTTGTGGTATTTATCGGAGAGGCGGGGCACAAAATCACGGCAGACGCCGCGATGGATCATGTATACGGATATGCATGTGGATTGGATATGACACGCCGCGATCTGCAGGCCATTGCCAAGGAAAAGCGCCGCCCATGGGATTTGGCAAAGGATGTTGAACAATCTGCGGTGATCGGCACCATTACGTCCAAGGGCAATTTTGGTGACATCGGCCCACAGAAAATCGAACTTTTCGTCAATGATAAACCCGTTCAAAGCGCGCATTTGTCGGACATGATCCATTCGGTTCCAGATATCATTTGCGATTTGAGTAAATATTACACTCTGCAAGCTGGCGACGTGATCATGACGGGAACACCCGCAGGCGTCGGACCTGTCGCGATAGGTGACAAGATGGACGCGCGCATTGATGGGATATCAAATTTGGTTGTGACCGTTGAAGCCTAAAGCAAAGCCACAAATCTCAAAAGGCAAGAACAGGTTCAAAAAACGAAAACCCAGAAAACAGGTTGGCGCAATCGCATATCGACGCACGAAATATGGCATCAAAATCCTGATTATCACCAGTCGCGGAACAGGTCGCTGGATCCTACCCAAAGGGTGGCCTATGGAGAACACACCCGATAGCGAGGCGGCCTTGATCGAAGCCTGGGAAGAAGCAGGGGTCAAGCGCATCAAAAGTGATCCGATGCATTGTGGGTCGTTGCGATATAACAAGGTCATGAAGGACGGAACCGACCAACCCATTGAAATGCAATTGTTCAGCTTTGAAACCGCAAAACTTTCAAAAAAGTTCCCTGAAAGAGGGCAACGAAAACTGCGCTGGGTGGGCGTAAACACTGCAATTCGAAAGTTGAAACAGCCTGAGTTAAAACCGATCTTAAAGCAACTTAAACGTCAGAGCCGCATAAATATGTGATCGTATCCTGCGCTCTCTTCGTAGTCATAAAGAGTACGCAAAGGGGCATAAATGGGCGCGATTAAAACTGAAAATTTTTCGTCTGTAGAAATCACAAACGAACAAGACTTGTGGATTTGGTTATCGAACAACTTTGGTTCACAGGAGAGTGTTTGGCTAATCACCTATAAGAAATCCACGCCACAAAAATACCTGTCCCGTGAACAAGTTTTGGATGCGCTTATCGCATATGGCTGGATTGACGGCATTCGGCGCAAGCTAGACGATCAGCGAACGATGCAACTTATCTCCCAAAGAAAAACCCAGAGCTGGAGCGCGACTTACAAACAACGCGCAGAGCGATTAGTGGCCGCGGGCCGGATGCAACCCGCGGGGCGCGACGCGATCACACAATCCAAGCGGTTAGGCCTGTGGGATGTTATGCAAGATGTCGATGCATTGGTCGTTCCCGACGATTTGCAAATTTTGCTAGATAAAAATCCGACCGCAGCCACCTATTTCGAGACCTGCCCACCATCTTATAAACGCAATGTCCTCCGTTGGCTAAAATCCGCAAAGACCGAGAGAACGCGTCAAAAACGCCTGCATTCTATTTTCACAGAATGCAAAACGGAAAATCGGATACCGCAAATGTAACAATTGGCGCGTGTAAACCTGATGAAAGCGTTTACAAAATTCATAATTCACAAGTAGTGTAAATAATTATTGACATATTTTGTTTTTGATAAAGAATAAACCTGCTTAGACCCTCTGTTTAAGCACGTAACGTGCAGCTCCTTTTGTTGGCTACAAAGATGTTATGCGCGATACGATGGCGGACGATAAAACCGTTGTATTCAAACTCTCAATCGTCCGCCAATTTCATCTATATCTTTGAAATATAACAATTATACTTCGCTTGAATACGACTAGAGATTTCGTGGAAACGGACTGAGAGCTTCGAACGACGCATGAAGCTCTCAGTCACTGCCTTTTCCAATGCTAAGGAAATGTATTAGGCACCGCCATGCAAGCACAACAACGCACGATATGTCAATTATTATTTACACTTTGCCATAAATGTTCCGTTTTTTGCGCATCAGTACGTTGAAGCACCTTGATGCAACGATCAAAAATGTGAGAGAGGCTCATCTCAGCATCGCGATACATATCATCAGGCGATCCCTGATCAATAAAGCGGTCAGGCAAGAAAACTGTATCAATATTGATCCCGTCGGCCAACTGACCCGTCACCGCCAAATGTTGCAGAACAATCGCGCCAAATCCACCCATTGAACCCTGCTCTAGTGTTAAAACGGCAGCGTGTGATTCGACCAACCTATCAACAAGGTCTGTATCAAGCGGCTTTGCGAAACGTGCATCGGCCACAGTCACACTTATGCCCTGTTGCTCAAGCAGCTGTGACGCTTCAAGAGCCACCTCAAGATGTGCACCAAACGAAAGGATCGCCAGATCTGTTCCCGTCTTTACGACACGCCCTTTACCAATCTCAAGCGGTTCACCGCGTGTGGGAACAGAAACACCTGGACCCGTTCCGCGCGGATAACGGAAACAAATGGGGCCATCATCATATTCTGCGGCTGTGCGCACCATATGCGCAAGTTCGGCCTCGTCACTCGCAGCCATAACAGTCATATTTGGCAAATTCGCCATGTAAGAAATATCCAAAATCCCACCATGTGTTGGACCGTCTGCTCCTACCAAACCTGCACGATCAATCGCAAATCGAACGGGTAGGTTTTGCAGCGCTACATCATGCACAATTTGATCATAGGCACGCTGCAGGAACGTTGAATAGATCGCGCAAAACGGCTTCATTCCTGTTGCTGCCAACCCTGCGGCGAATGTAACCGCGTGCTGCTCTGCAATGCCCACATCATACACCCGACGCGGGTAGTCTTTGGCCAGAATGTCAACGCCAGTTCCAGAGGGCATCGCCGCGGTTACGGCAACCACACGGTTATCCTCTTTGGCTTCGGCAAGAAGGGATTTACCAAACACGCTTGTATACGAGGGCGAATTCGCAGGTGTCTTCTTCTGCACACCTGTCGACACATCAAATTTTGAAACTCCGTGGTATTTATCAGCCGAATTTTCAGCAGGCGCGTAGCCGTACCCCTTTTTAGTGCAAACATGGATCAAGACGGGACCATTCGCACGCCCTTTGGCTGCGCGCAGCGTGCTCAGCAGTTGTTCCATATCATGTCCATCAATTGGACCTATGTAATCAAAACCAAGCTCTTCGAATAATGTTGCTTGTCCAATTGTCCCTGTCACCAGCTGCTTGGCGCGTCGTGCATGATCACGCAATTTGAACGGTAGGTGATCATCCAGGCTTTCACCTATCTCTTTTAACTTTCCAAAAACATCATTGCTGTTGACCCGCGATAGGTAGGATGACATCGCCCCTACAGGCGGTGCGATAGACATTTCATTGTCGTTCAAAATGACAAATAATCGCTCTTTCTCACTTCCAGCGTTATTCATCGCCTCATAGGCCATTCCTGCCGAAATTGACCCATCCCCGATGACGGCGATCGCGTCCCCAGTCGGCTGCCCATGCTTACGCGCAAGGGCAAATCCAAGTGCCGCCGAAATTGACGTTGAACTGTGTGCCGCTCCGAAAGGATCATATTCGCTTTCGCTTCTTTTGGTGAAACCACTTATTCCGTCTGTCTGACGAAGTGTTTTCATCTGGCTGCGACGACCTGTTAAAATTTTATGTGGGTAACATTGATGCCCCACATCCCAAACCAATTTGTCAAAGGGCGCATTGAACACTGCGTGAATTGCAACCGTCAATTCAACGACGCCCAATGAGGATCCTAAATGACCGCCGGTCTGTGAAACCGTTTCAATAACTTCATTCCGTACCTCGCGCGCCAACACGCTTAGGTCACTATCTGACATTCGCTTTAAATCAGATGGGCTGTGTACCGTGTCCAATAATTTTGTCTGCATAGCGCGTTCCTTCAGAAAAAAGGGGCGCCGGCTTGCTAATGCAAACGCGACGCCAGGCTCCTGTAGTCAACAGGGAGGGATGGAATGTGTTTGGGATCGCCCCCAAACGAATGGCCGCGCGAAACCGCGCGGCCAATTCTTATTCATAGACTGGCGCGCCTGTCGTCGCGAGCTCTGGCCAATCTTTGATCACGTTGGTGCCTTGCAGCGGCTGCTGATACCCTTTGTGACATGTTTTACATGCCGCTTTAGGTGCATCACCATGTACTGGGCCAAGACGCGTTTCTGGGTACACATCCTGCAATGGAACAAGATAATCGTTGTTCATTTCTTGGACCATACCGATACCAAGCGATGCTGTACCCCACTGAGGTGTTACCTGCTCTGCATCATAGAAAGCGCGGGTGTTGTGACATAGCACACAGTTGCGTCCCAATGAGTTCGAGAAGTAATTCATCAGTGAATACGTGCGTTCAGCATTCTGGATAAGTGGATCACCAGGTTCATTCGCAACGCGTGATTCATAATCATGAACCCCGATTGTTTCATACCCCAAGAGATACTTTTCCAGCGCATCAGATGGCAATGAAGTTGACTGACTTAGAACCGTTGCACGGTTTTGATTGGCAGACCAACCTGCAGATGCCTCGTTCACTGGTACAATATTGAACCAGATTTCACTTGGCACATGCTGACCACGGTGACACGTAAAGCATGTTACGCCGACTTCTTTGTTTGCATTGACGTGACCCGACCAATTTTCATTGATGTTTTGGGTCATCTGGATCATGCGACGCGCAACCACTTTGGTATAAAGTGCGTCTTCACCATAGGTTTCGACGTCACCATCACCGTGGCAGTATGCACACCCCTCTTCAGGAGCGATCCATTCTGTCATTGCGCCCATCAAGCGATTAAAGTTGTCTTCGGTTAGATCACCCAGCACTTGCACATTTTGATAAATGTCTTTTGCAAGCGCTTCGGATCCATCTGGAACATAGGGTTCGTTTTCATAAACGAGCTCAATGTCGGGATCAGGTGTTGCCAAATCACTGTTGAATTCAGTGACCGACATACCCTGGCCCCGCGGACCTGTTTGCAAACTAGATGTTGCAGCAGGTTGTCCAAACACTACGACCATGATTGCCAGGAATACGGCCCCGCCTAGGGCGCCGATCAAGATCGCCGGACCATAGACGTTTGTTGGATTTTCTTCATTCCAACGATTAAACCAACTTGGTAACATGATTAGTCCTCCTGGCCTATGAATGACTCGTAAGAGCCATAGTTTTCATAACCGTAGGAACCGTCATACATCGGAGC
>JAFMKS010000068.1 GCA_017852835.1 Paracoccaceae bacterium | reverse complement strand
GGGGAATATGGGCTGGCCTTGGTTGAATCTGTTGCGCACCTGAACCACCTTTATTTGGCGGGACGTGCAGAGCGTGTTTTAGACCAAAGTGGCGCATATCTATATCGCGCAATTTAGGGTGGGACAAATCACTGCACCCAAAGCACGTGACACTTGAAACTGAATCAGCTAAATAGCGAAAAAAGCATGTAAGAGGGTCTAAAAAATGGCTGAACATAAACACGGTTCAATGGACACCAAAGTCCAAGAGGAAACATTCAACGGCTTTATCAGCTGGACAGTGAAAATCTCACTTCTTAGCATCGGCATCCTTGTTTTTATGGCATTGGTAAACAGCTAATAAAACGTTTGGGGATGCGTTTTGTGGCGATTGCGCTGGTGTTCGCACTGGCGCTGTGTGGATGCATAAAAGAAACCGCAAATTACGCATCTGATAAAATTGTGTGGGACGTGGCATATTTGCATGATGGCCCCCCGCGTATCTCTCTCTATACAACGGTAAATAATGCAAGCGGGGCAGCGGCCACTCTGCTTAAGTGATTAATGCATCTCAGCGTATGATATTCGATCCTGCAGGAACCATTAAACACGACGTTTTCATTGAACAGGATGATGTCCTTTATGGGGTGACGCCCAGTGTGCTGGAATTTTACACACGCGCTCATGCACGCAAAACCCACCATGTTGTAATACAGGATTTGGATGTCAGTCCTGAAATTGCGGAACGCGCGCTGTAACTGGTACGAGCGAATGGTCCTGTGACATCCGCATTTTGTGCCAGCGCCACCTCTGCAAACTTACGCCAAATCCCTGGATTTGAAGGAATTAGTCAGACCATGTTCGCAAATCAATTGGCCGCAGATTTCGCAAAAATCAGGGGCGTTTGTGAACAAAAATTATATGAATACGACGATGCCGACAAACGCGTCGCGTTAGAGGCCTATGATCCAAATAGGATCAAGAAAAATAGTAGTTCCGCGCCTGTGGACATTGGCCACATTTGATTTAACCTATCCTACTGAACGGGAGGATGATCAATGGTAGCTGGGCAATGGGATGGATACTTAATCGCGCCAAATGCGACGGGGAATGGCGTAACGCGTCAAATCCTTGGAACAGATCACGAAGGCAACACACAGACCATTCGCGTGATTGAAGAACGCCCTTTGACAATCTATCTAAATTCCCAGGAAATCGTAACGGCCATGACAATTGGGGATTACCCCGAATACCTTGCCGTTGGGTTTTTGCGCAATCAAGGGATGCTGAACCCAAGTGAGGCGATAACGGGCATCAGCTATGATGATGAACTTGAAACAATCGTGGTGCGCACCGAAACGCAGACAAATTATGAAGAAAAACTGAAAAAGAAAACGCGCACCAGCGGGTGCGCCGTTGGCACTGTTTTCGGCGATATGATGGAGGGGTTAGAGGGTCTGAAACTCCCCACGCAATCTGTGAAAACCTCATGGTTATATATGCTTGCCTCGCGTATTAATCGGACGCCTTCCCTGTACCTTGAGGCGGGGGCGATCCATGGAACGGTACTGTGTGAACAGGATCGTCCGTTGGTTTATATGGAGGATGTGGGGCGTCACAACGCGGTGGATAAGATCGCGGGTTGGATGATGAGGAACGATGTCAGTGGGGGGGATAAAATCCTGTATACCACGGGTCGCCTTACGTCCGAGATGGTGATTAAAACCGCACAGATGGGCATTCCCGTTTTGGCCTCTCGCTCAGGGTTTACCGCATGGGGGATTGAGATTGCTGAACAAGTGGGGATGACCTTGATCGGTCGGATGAAAGGCAAACGGTTTCAATGCTTATCAGGCAGCGAACGCCTTGAATTTGATGCGGATTTGACCAAAGTTCGGGATGACCCCAAAAGTGCGGGACGCAAAGGGGCCGAACATGGTTAGACCCTTGGGTGTGATCCTTGCGGGAGGTTTGGCGCGGCGCATGGGGGGCGGTGATAAATCATTGCTGTCCCTTGGGGCCTCCTCTCGTGTTTTGGATCAGGTGATTGCGCGATTGGGTGCCCAAGTGGATCAGATGGTTTTGAATGCAAACGGTGATCCTGAGCGATTTGATGAATTTGGACTGCCCGTGGTTGCCGACAGCTTGGATGGATTTTTGGGGCCTTTGGCAGGTGTCCTTGCGGGGCTGGATTACGCAGCGGATCATGGGTTTGATCATATTGTTTCCGTGGCTGCGGATACCCCGTTTTTTCCAACTGATCTGGTTTCGGCCCTTGAGACTGCATCAAAGCATATGGATGTACCAATCGCACTTGCCGCGACAAAAATTGAGGGTGGAAAAACCGTGCGTCACCCAACTTTCGGATTGTGGCACGTCGCCTTGCGCGAAGATTTGCGATCCGCTTTGCAGGATGGATTGCGCAAGGTCGTTTTATGGACTGATCAGCATGGCGCGGAAACTCATGTCTTTGACAGCGGTGAAATCGACCCGTTTTTCAACATCAACACACCAGAAGATTTGGAGCTGGCGAATAAAATGATGGAAACCCTCGCATGAAAATATTTGGTGTTACAGGCTGGAAAAATTCGGGGAAAACGGGCCTGATGGAGCGTTTGATAACGGAATTTACTGCACGTGGATTAAGCGTGTCATCCATCAAACATGCCCATCACAGCTTTGATATTGATCATCCGGGTCGCGATAGTTACCGCCACCGCGACGCAGGGGCTCGGCAGGTTTTGTTGGCGTCGCGAAACCGCTGGGCGTTGATGCATGAGTTGCGCAATGAAGATGAACCAAGCCTCGGTGATTTGCTAAAACAACTGTTGCCTGTCGATTTGGTTCTGATCGAGGGGTATAAGCGTGATCGTCACCCGAAAATTGAGGCGCATCGAAAAGAAACGGGTCAGCCATTGATCGCGCCCGAGGATGAAACAATCGTTGCTGTGGCCAGTGATACCTCAGTGACGATTGACCGTCCTGTGTTGGATTTGAATGATACGGCCTCGATTGCGAATTTCATCGCACAACATTTGAAATTGGATGTTTGATCGTGTCCTAACGGTTGACTGGTCTGGGCGATCAAAACCCTCGCCCGTTGCCCCCTGCGCAGATGCAATTTTTACCTGTTATGGCGATCAATTCACCCTATCCCATCCGATTTATCACCGCACGCGTCAGTCAGCGATGGATTACATCCATACGGTTGTCGAGACGGTCAAGGATCAAAAGGGAACGACCCTGATTGGATTTGATTTTTCGTTTGGATATCCCCGCGGGTTTGCCGAACGTCTGACGGGATCAAGTGATGTGCGATCGCTATGGCGGTGCTTGGCGGATCGCATTCAGGATGATGCGCAAAACGCAAACAATCGATTTCCGGTTGCAGCAGATATAAACGGGATATTTCCGGGCGTAGGCCCCTTTTGGGGCGCACCTGCAAATGTGCAATATGCAGACCTGCCCCATAAAGGCAGCCAAAGACAGGGCCACGGTTTGCCCGAATTTCGCGCGACCGAAGATGGGATAAAGGGCGCGCAATCCAGTTGGAAATTGTTTACGACAGGCTCTGTCGGGTCGCAGGCGTTATTGGGAATTGCACGACTGCATCAGTTGGTTTCTAGGTTCCCTGATATTCATCTATGGCCTTTTGACGGGCGGATCCCACCCGCATTTAACGGGGTGGTTTTGGCGGAAATCTTTCCGTCCATCTTTGCCTTGGATCAGGACGATTTGATCCAACGGTTTCCCGATCAGGCCTATCACATCAACGACGCAGTACAGGTCCGCACGTCGACTGAGGCCTTTTTACAGGTGCGCCGCGCGGATTGGGATGCCGCCTATCCAAGTGATCTATTGGATGATAGGGTGCGGGAAGAAGGATGGATTGCTGGGATCAGCATGACAAAGGGGACGTTATGGTCACACCACCACCATTAAAAAACGATTGTTTTGCCTTGCCGCCTGGGGTGGATTGGACACCTGTTGATGATGCCCTGGCCCAGTTGAAATCCGCACTGCGTTGTGTCGTGTCGACCGAAACAGTTGATATTTCAGAGGCACGTGATCTTTTTGTGGCGCAGGATGTGATTGCCCCACGTGCATCACCACCTAAGGCGAATTCAGCAGTTGATGGATATGGGTTTGCAGGATCGCTTGCCAATGAAGAAGAGGTTATTCGCCTCGCTTTGCACCCTGAGCGTGCGGCCGCAGGTGTGCCAATGCAATCTGCGGTGGCCGAGGGACAAGCCGTGCGCATCCTAACTGGTGCGCAACTGCCCGAAGGGGTTGATACCGTTGTTCTGCAAGAGGATGTTGCCACAGATGGTCAAGAGGTTGTGTTCCATGGGCCTTTGAAATTGGGGGCAAACACCCGAAAAGCAGGCGAGGATGTGCAACCTGCGAATGTTATGTTGACAACAGGTCAAAGGTTGCGGGCCACTGATCTAAGCCTTGCCGCATCAGTGGGCATTTCGCAAATCGAATGTTTCCGCCGTTTACGCATTGGTGTTTTGTCCACAGGGGATGAGGTGTGTGATGTCACCCAATCCGCAGCCCCGCATCAGATTTATGATGCAAATCGACCGATGTTGTTATCCCTTATTGCGGCATGGGGGTTTGTGGCGGTTGATCTGGGACACGTGAATGATGATCGCGATCAGTTGCGCGAACGGTTGGATCACGCCCAAGAAAATGTTGATGTATTGCTGACCTCTGGAGGCGCCTCTGCAGGGGATGAAGATCATCTTTCTGCATTGCTGTCTGAAACGGGATCAATCGAGTTTTGGCGGATCGCCGTCAAACCCGGACGTCCCTTGGCGATGGGTATGTGGGGGGCTATGCCGATATTTGGCCTGCCTGGTAATCCAGTTGCGGCGGCAACCTGTGCGATGATCTTTGCGCGCCCTTCTTTTAATGTGTTGGCAGGGGGGCACTGGATGATGCCGCAATCCTATTGGGTGAAGGCCAGTTTCGAAAAACGGAAAAAACCCGGGCGGCGTGAATATTTGCGCGCGCGATTAATTGGAGATCAGGTTGAGGTTTTCAAATCCGAGGGATCGGGGCGCATTAGCGGTCTTAGTTGGGCAAATGGCTTTGTCGAACTGCCAGATCACGCAGTCACGATCAGGCATGGGGATCTTGTGAAATTTATCCCGTTTGACAGTTTCAATTAACGATCCCAGCTAACGTCGCCCAAAAAGATATAGCCCGCCCCATAAATCGTTTTGATCAGTTGTGGGTTTTTTGGATCTTCTTTCAGCTTTGTGCGCAGTCGCGAAATACGCACATCCATCGCGCGATCAAAGCTTTCACCTGCGGCGCCGCCCAGTCGTTCTTGCATGAAGGCGCGGGAAATCAGGCGTTTGGGACTTTCAAGAAAGAGGCGTAGAACTTCGCCCTCGGCATGAGAAAATGGGGTTTCCTCACCCTGACTGTCGATCAATGAATATTGGTCAAAATCGGCAGTCCAATCGGCGAATTTAGCAAGATTTCCTGGTTCGACCTGTGCGCGATCTTTGCGCAGTCGTGCGCGGATACGGGCCACAACTTCGCTTGGATCAAAGGGTTTGATGATGTAATCATCGGCCCCCAATTCCAGCCCTGTAACACGGTCCTGAACCTGTGCACGTCCAGATATGATGATGACAATCGCCCCCTGCTCCAATGCAAGGCGATGCACAAGTGTTAGGCCATCACGATCAGGCAGGCCCAAATCCACCAAACACACGTCTGGTGTATTGCATTTAAGGGCGGCTTCAAATTCCGTTGCGCGTGAAAATCCCATCGTGCGATACCCAGCCTCTTCTAATGTATCGGCCAGAATACGACGAATTTCGGGTTCATCATCAAGGATCGTGACGAGGGGTTGTGACATTCAAAGCATCTTTCAAAGTTGCTCTTAGATCGCCTATTTCAAATGGTTTGGCAAGAACAGGTGCCATGCGCTGCGCACGGATAACCAATGGGTGGTCCGCGGGGAGTGATGACATAAATAGAACAAGCGTTTTGGTGTTTTCTAAACCGCTGATCAAATCGACACCCGTTTCTTCGCCTTCCAACTGTAGATCAGTCAAAATTAGGGTGATTTCGGGTAATTCGCGCAACAACGCACGGGCTTCGTCAACGCCACTTCCTTCGATCACGGAATACCCCATACCTGTCAAATAGCTGCGGAAAACATCGCGTAGGTCTGTTTGATCCTCGACCAACAATGCCATTCCAGGGGGGTGCTCCGCAATGGCTTGACGGGCAGGCAGGCGCAAGGTCACGCGCGCCCCACGAAACCCATTTTGCAAAACAAGGGAACCGCCATTCATCTTGGCCACGTCATAAACCATGCTAAGGCCAAGGCCCGTTCCATGCTCCCCTTTGGTGGTAAAGAAAGGATCAAACGCATGCTGTAATGCATTGTCGGAAAACCCAGGGCCCGTGTCAGTGACAACAAATTCGATCCACGTGTCCTTTACAATTTTGGCAGCTAGGGTGATTGTCCCCTCTTTTCCGATTGCATCACGCGCATTCAGGATCAAGTTCAACAATGCATCCATCAATTGACCCGCGTCCAGTAACCAGTATTTATCCGTTTTTGGAGGTTTCAGTGACAATTTGTGTTGGCTGTCCAGCGCACTTTGCGCCAGCGGTGCGATTTGTTCAAAAACCTCTGCAATGGTGACGGCACGCGGGTGTGGTGCACGATTGCCCACCATATCGGCAATCGAGTGCAACAATGCGCCGCCGCGGGTTGCGGCGTTTAGTGTGGCATCGACCAATTGTCGTGCATCGGGCGGTAAATCCAATTTTGCCAATCGCCCTTGCGCGCCCAAGATGATGGTCAATAGATTTGAAAAATCATGTGCCAAACCACTGGTTAAGTGCGATGCCATTTCGCGCTTGCTTTGCTGTTGCAATGTGGCGCGGGCTTGAGCCTCTTCGGTGACATCCATGGATAGGATGTAAACACCGCTTACCTGATTGGATTCGGATGTATCGGGTGTGAACGCGGTTCTGATCCGACGTGACGACAGATCATCGGTAAATTCAAAAACCGAAGATTTCCCATCCAATGCTGAATTCAGATAAGGTTCGATCATTGAATATGTTTGCGCGCCCAAGGCCTCGGCGATGTGTCGGTTTATGATGTCTGCGGGGCGTCCCGGCATGACAAGGTTCAGGCGTTTATTGGAATAGGTATATCGCCGATCTGGTCCAACATGGGCGATATGCGCGGGCATCATTTCGGTCGTCAATCGTGTGCGCGCTTCGATTTCTTGCAGGTCTTGTTGTGATTGTTCTAACGCAGAAATAGTCGAGGCCAGTTTGCGGTTTGTTGTGCTGAGTTCTTGGGAATAGGCACTTAGCTGCCCCGACAATTCCTCTGATCTGGCGCGTAACATATCCTCTTGTCGTTTGATTTGGGTGATGTCGGTATAAACGGTCACCCATCCCCCATTGGGCAGGGGGGTGCCCTCAACACTGATGACCTGACCATTGCCGCGGGTGCGTTCCATGTAATGTGGTGTAAAACTTTGTGCCATTTGCACGCGTTCGATGACGAAGGCTTCTAAATCATCAAGCGGGCCGTAATCCCCGCGCGCGGCAACATAGCGAATGGTGTCAGCAAAGGGGGCGCCAGGCGTGATCAGCGATTTTGGCAGATCAAACATTTCCTGAAATCGACGATTTGACAGCACCAAACTCAGGTTCGCATCATAAATCGACAAGGCCTGCTGGATCAGGTTCAAACCCGCCCGTGTCATCCCGTCCCGTGTCCGTGCGTCCATCTCAAGGCTCCAATTTAACAAAAGAGCTAGCACGCGTTTTCAGGTGTGAAAAGTGGATCAAACAGCCTGTAACAATTCGTTAGATTTCTGCAATCTTGACGAAACCTTTGATTCCGAGCGTAATGTCAACAGATCGGGCGCAGAGAATGACGCCTGACCAAGGGAGGAACATTTAGTGACTGAGCCATTGAATGGCGAGAACGGGTTGCGATCCGTTCCGGCGTTGTTTCGTCGGAATGCCAAAAACAATCCATCGGCGCCCGCATATCGTGAAAAAGAATTTGGAATTTGGCAAACTTGGACGTGGACAGACGCCGCATCCGAGGCAGAGGCGCTTGCGCTTGGCCTGATCGACCTTGGGATCAAACAGGGGGATTTTGTTGCGATCATAGGTCGAAATCGTCCCAGCTTGTATATTTCGATGGTAGGTATCGAAATGGCAGGCGGCGTTCCCGTTCCGTTGTACCAAGATGCGGTTGCCGAAGAGATGGCTTATGTGCTGGGCCACTGTGGTGCGCGTTATGTTATCGCGGGCGATCAGGAACAGGTTGATAAAGTTCTGGAAATTCAATCTGACCTGCCAAATTTCGAAAAGATGATTTATTTGGATCCACGCGGTTTGCGCAAATACGACCACATGCATTTGCATTCCTACGCGGGCATATTGGAAAACGGACGGGCGAAATCGGGCGCCTTGGCCACAGAGCTGAAATCACGCGAAGACGCCCTGAATTACGACAGCACCTGTGTGATGCTATATACCTCTGGGACAACGGGCCGACCAAAAGGTGTTGTTCTTTCAAACCGGAATATTATCGAGGCCGCGCGCTCATCCTCAGAATTTGACAAATTGGGCGCGGGCGAAAATGTTTTGGCCTATCTGCCGATGGCATGGGTTGGGGATTTCATCTTTTCAATCGGTCAGGCGGCATGGACCGGGTTCTGTGTGAACTGCCCTGAAAGCCAAGGCACCATGCAGACAGACCTGCGTGAAATTGGACCAACATATTATTTCGCGCCACCCCGTGTTTTCGAAAGCCAGCTGACCAACGTGATGATTCGTATGGAAGATGCTGGAAAGACCAAGAAATGGTTGTTCGATACCTTTATGGCGCATGCGAAAAAGGTGGGACCCGCGATTTTGGATGGGAAATCCGTGGGCCTATTGGATCGTCTGAAATATGCCTTGGGTGAATTCATGGTCTATGGACCGCTGAAAAACACGTTGGGTTTTTCAAACGTTCGCATCGGTTACACCGCGGGTGAGGCGATCGGCCCCGAAATTTTTGATTTTTATCGTTCTTTGGGGATCAACCTAAAACAGCTTTATGGCCAGACAGAGGCCTCTGTTTTCATTACGCAGCAACCTGATGGTGAAGTGCGCAGCGACACTGTTGGCATCCCGTCCCCTGGTGTTGAGGTGCGCATTGATGACAATGGCGAGGTTCTTTATCGCTCACCAGGGACCTTCGTGGAATATTACAAAAACCCAGAGAGCACCGCAGACACCAAAGACCCAGAGGGATGGGTGGCAACAGGGGATGCAGGTTTCTTTGAACCTGACACGGGGCATTTGCGCATCATTGACCGCGCCAAGGATGTTGGCAAAATGGCCGATGGCAGCATGTTCGCGCCAAAGTATGTTGAGAATAAGCTCAAGTTTTATCCCA
>JAFMKS010000067.1 GCA_017852835.1 Paracoccaceae bacterium | reverse complement strand
GTTTGCCAGTTGAACGTGCATATCCTTCGGCCGCGTGAACAGCCCCCTGTTCGTGGCGCACCAATATGTGGCGAATGTCATTTTGTTGGAAAATCTCGTCATAGATCGGAAGCACCGCGCCACCAGGATACCCAAATACGGTATCGACGCCCTGATCCTTCAAGGCTTGGACGATCATTTTTGCTCCGGTCATTTGGCGTTTCATTGTCATTCGCTCCGTTTTCAACAGCAGGTTCTGATTCGCATTAAAAAAGCCCCCGATTTTGGCGGGGGCGCATGTGGTCTCCGTAATGGTGACGTTACCGACCCATGCGCCTTATAACCACGACGTTCTGCACATCAAACATCAAAGGACTCCTTATCTCTTGTCGCGCACATTATGGGGGTAGGTACGGGAGGTCAACCGCCAAAATGACAGAAAATGAAAAGAAAATTGCAAAAATCTTTTCATTTATTGCGTTGGCGGTGGTGATATTGAAATTTTATCTGAGGGTGTGCAGTTTTGGCTCTAAAATACGCAGTGAGTTGCCAAACACCGTGACGATCAAGCCGCGACCACGAATTTGATGGTGCAAAAGTGCCTTGATCAACATTTATACACGTTTCGCCCATCTGTGTATTCAAAAGCCCTATCTAATCCCGCGCGAATGGATATTGATCCCATAAGTGATGGGCTTGAAAAGAAATCCAAGCTGTCCGAGGTGGCGACGAAAAGCGCCGCCTGTTTTGCCGTAGGCAAACCTGCGGTTTGACGGGTTGGGCAGCGCCTTGCCAATCTTACGATTGGCTGGGTTTGTAGAACTGACGGATCAAAATCCAGTCGCTTATACATACCCATCGGAAAGATGCCGAAGTGATCACAATTCGTAAGTAGTCCAGATTTTAGATTGGCTTCATCTCATCACAGCCCAAAAAGAAACCCGCCAAATCCATGGGGATCGGGCGGGTTCAAAACTTTGTTTGCTAGAAGAGGGCGCTTAAGCTTCGTCTTCTGGTGTGGCAACAGGGCCTTCGTCGTCGTCATCAGAGGCCGCGCCACCGATATCGTCGAACAACTCTGCAATCTCGAATTCTGCCGCTGCTTCTTCTTCAGCTGCCAATTCTTGGATTGATTTGCCTGATGCTTGTAGTTCCGCTTCTTCCATTGAGCGTGCAACGTTCATGACGATTGTTGCAGAGACTTCAGGGTGAAGTTTCACAGACATCTCGTGTAAGCCAAGCTCTTTGATTGGGTTGATCAAAGAAACTTGTTTACGATCAACGCTGCAACCTGCGTCTGTTGCAGTTTCGGCAGCATCACGTGGTGTGACAGAACCGTAAAGCGCGCCAGAGTCAGAGGCAGAGCGAATTACGATGAACTGTTGGCCGTCCAACTTCGCCGCGAGATCTTCTGCTTCTTTCTTTGTTTCTAGGTTGCGTGCCTCAAGCTGCGCTTTTTGTGCTTCAAATGCTTTTACGTTTGCATCTGATGCTGTTTGCGCTTTGCCCTGTGGCAAAAGAAAGTTGCGTGCATAGCCTGGTTTTACATCGACGATGTCGCCCATTTGGCCCAATTTCGCAACGCGTTCTAGAAGGATAACTTGCATGTCTCTCTCCTTAGTTCACGGAATAGGGCAATAGCGCCAAGAAGCGTGCACGTTTGATAGCGCGCGCCAATTCACGTTGTTTCTTGGCAGAAACGGCAGTGATGCGTGATGGAACGATTTTGCCGCGCTCTGAGATGTAGCGCTGCAACAATTTTGTATCTTTGTAATCGATCTTTGGTGCATTCTCACCAGAGAATGGGCAGACCTTACGACGACGGAAAAATGGTTTATTTGCCATTGGTTAACATCCTTTCCTTACGCGCGGCGCTCACGGCGTTCGCCGCGGTCATCACGTTTTTGCATTTGAACGGATGGACCCTCTTCGTGGGCGTCAACCTTGATGGTCATAACGCGCATTACGTCTTCGTGTAGACGCATCAGGCGTTCCATTTCCTGAACCGCAGCTGAAGGGCTGTCTGTGCGCATCATTGCATAGTGACCCTTGCGGTTTTTGTTGATTTTGTAGGCCATCGTTTTGACACCCCAGTATTCAGACTCAAGGACGTTGCCGCCGTTGTCTTTCAATACTGTTGAGAAGTGTTCAACCAGGCCTTCGGCTTGCGCGTTGGACAAGTCCTGACGCGAAATAAAGACATGCTCATAAAGGGGCATGTTGGCTCCAATCATGTTAGGCGGGTTTCACAAGGTGGCGTTACTCTTCTGCGACCACCCACGAGGGACACCGCAAGGCAAATTCTCTGCAGAAGAAGCGCCTGTATACAGGATTTCAGGCAGAGTTCAAGTTCTCAAAACAGTGGCATACAATAAAGTACCCTGCACAATACCCGACCCTCTCCAAAAAAGGGGAGCGCCTGCTTGGGTAAGTGCAAAAGGATGGAAGTGCAAAATGTGGTTGTTCAGAATGAAAGGCTAAAGTTTCAAAGTTTTGATAGGGGGCAAGCAATTGCCAGGGGGGACATGATGTTTAGCATTTCGCATTGTGCGGAGGTCAATGGAAAAATTCCTAATCTTTTCTTAGATTGGTCAGTTTTGCGCCCCAATCCGTTTCTAAACCTGATCACAGGTAAGAGAGCAGCGAGATGACATTGATCGACAGGACAGAACGTCAAACCTCCGAGGATGTGGTAGTTCAAGGCGGAGGTTGGATCATCAAGGGCCTTTTCGGGTGGGCGCTTGTGTTATCCGCTGTTGGTGTTTGGGGGCCGTTTGCCCCTGCATCCGACACGTTTATGTTGGTGATCAAATTCGCCGCTTCCGCCCTTTTGCTGATTGCGGGATCTTGATTGCTGCTTGCGCGCAAGGATTGACGCACTTGATTATGCAGATTTGCCCCAAAGATGTAATTTACCTTGCAGTTTTCAATAAATTTCAGTTCACTCAGTCCTAACGCAAAATAAGCTGAGGGAGCGTGCCGAGATGGCTAAGACATATTTAAGTTCTGATTTGAAATTGGAAGGAGACATCAAATCCCAAGGTGACATCGAAATTGATGGCGCAGTAAAGGGCCAAGTGGCCGCAAAATCTGTGAATGTTTTGGGCTTGGGCTCGGTAGATGGATCGGTGTCCTCTGAATCGCTTTCTGTTGAGGGTAAGGTTGATGGCAGTGTGAACACCAATGACCTGTCCATTGCTTCAACGGGTCAGATTAAGGCGGATGTTGTCTATCAATCCATTGCAACCGCCAAAGGTGCCAAGGTGGAAGGCACCTTAAAAGTGAAATAAGTCAACATATATTGTCAAAAAAGAAAAGGCCGCGGCTTTGCGGCCCTTTTTTTGTTTAGGATGCACGGCGTCGTCTGCGGCGTCCTCCGCCGTCTGCGTCACCACCCCCAGCGTTAAAGTTTGGATTGGGCAGGGTCACGATGCTGCGCAATTCGGGGAAGGGATCGGTTTTGTGCGGAATTGCGTTGGCCGCCACAAAGTGATCTTGGAACTTTGGTTCAATCGCGGTTTCCACCTTGGTGATTTCGCCGACCACCCGTTCAATCTCACGCCGCGATCCCACATTACACAGGGCAATTCGTGCACCCGTTCCTGCCGCGTTGCCTGCGGAAAACACCTTATCCAACGGAACATCTGGGATCATGCCCAAAACCATGGCGTGTTTGCTGGAAATATGCGCACCAAAGGCGCCTGCCAATACTACACGATCAACGCGGTCAACATTCATATCATCCATCAACAGACGCGCACCTGCATAAAGTGCGGATTTCGCTAGCTGAATTGCGCGAATATCGCCCTGGGTCACAGTGATGCGTGGGCCGCCTTTGGCGGTGCCGTCATAGACCAAATAAGAATGCGTGCGCCCCTCTGGGATGCTGCGCGCGGTGCCTGTGGCCTCGGCCGATCCGATCAGACCGTTTTCATCCATCAATCCCGCGATGCGCAATTCTGCGACCGCCTCAATAATGCCTGACCCACAGATACCTGTGATGCCAGAGGCGGCGGTTGCTTCTGCAAACCCTTCTTCGTCTGACCAAATATCACTGCCAATCACGCGGAAACGCGGCTCTTTAGTAACAGGATCAATTTCGATCCGTTCAATGGCACCGGGGGCCGCGCGTTGGCCCGAACTGATTTGCGCCCCTTCAAATGCGGGACCTGTGGGCGAAGAACAGGCCAAAACGCGCGATGTATTCCCGAGCAGGATTTCGGCGTTTGTTCCCACATCCACGATCAATACCAAATCATTGGATTTTCCGGGTTCTTCGGACAATGCAACGGCCGCCGCATCCGCGCCAACATGCCCTGCGATACAAGGAAGGACATAGATCTGCGCAGATTTTGCAATATTGGTCAGGTCCAGATCATACGCTTGTAATGTCACGGATTCAGATGTGGCCAAGGCAAAGGGTGCCTGACCCAATTCAACGGGGTCAATGCCCAACAGCAAATGGTGCATGACGGGATTGCAGACAAAGACAACCTCAAAAATCAGGCTCGGATCAATATCTGCGTCTTTTGCGATATCCTCTGCCAATGTATTGATCGCATCGCGCACCGCCCGCGTCATTTCGCGGTCTCCCCCAGGGTTCATCATGGAATAGCTGACGCGGCTCATTAAATCTTCGCCAAATCGGATTTGTGGGTTCATCACACCTGCGCTTGCAACCACTTCGCCCGTGGTCAAATCGGTCAGGTGAGCCGCCACCGTGGTTGAACCCAAATCAATGGCCAAACCATATAGTCCACCTTCATGGAGTCCTGGCCAGATATCCAAAATGCGGGACTGATCGGTTTTGTGATCGCGGAAAACGGCCACGGATGCCTGCCAATTTCCTTTTCGCAAAAGGGGCTGTAATTTGGTCAATACGCCCAAATCGCAGGTGACATTTTCAATGTCCCACTGCTCTTTTAGCGCATGCGCCAAACGCTCCAGATCGCCTGTGGGTTTATGCATGTCAGGTTCTTCAACCTCAACAAAATATAGCTTTGATGCAGGATCCATTTCGATGGCGCGCGCGCTTGCGGCTTTGCGGACTACCTGTTTGTGCACTTGGCTTTCGGGGGGGACATCAATCACAATGTCACCTTGGACAGTTGCCTGACACCCCAAACGGCGTCCCGCTTTTAGGCCGCGTTTTTGGTCATAGCGTTCTTCGACTGCGTTCCACTCTGATAGGGCGTCATCCCCAACACTGACCCCGTGTTTAGGAAATTCGCCATAAGACGGGGTGATTTGGCATTTGCTGCAAATCCCACGTCCGCCACAGACCGAATCCAAATCCACACCCAGTTGACGGGCGGCGGTTAAAACGGGGGTTCCAACAGGAAAATGTCCGCGCTTGCCAGACGGGGTAAAAACAACCAAGGGATCGTTTCGCATGTAATGTCCTATCGCTACGAATTTATGCAGAACATAATGCAATTTGAAACGACAGAAAGCCTTCAATCGTCATAAAATGATACAAGGGCGGCATTATCTGCCGCCCGTAACATTTTTTATTGCGCTTCCTGCAGTTTAATGCGCAAACCATGGTGATCATGAGGATAATCGCGATGGTCCAGGGTTGCGCGCCGACAAAGGCCGCCGCGATCAGCGTCAGGCCCGAAATTGGCAGGACAACGCCACGACGCCCAAAGCCGCCAAAGTGATCCAGTCCATAATTCTAATTTTTAGCGTGGAAGATAAATCCGAGTGTATTGAGTAGGATTTGCGCCGCAAGGATTGAAGTTGACCCCGTTGGGTCATAGTCGGGCGCAACCTCAACCAAATCGACGCCGACAACCTCATGGCGCTGGGCCACAGCCTGCATCATTTCCAATACATCATAATACAGAAATCCACCGTGAGACGGCGTTCCTGTTCCAGGCGCGATTGATGGACAGAATGCATCAATGTCGATGGTGATATAGACACGCGCACCTTGGGGGATGCGATCAATGACGCCCTGCGGTCCCAATGCACGTGCTTGGCGCACACTTAGGATATCGGACCCACGGCTGCGCGCGTCTTCGTATCCTTCTTTTGCGGTCGAACTTACGTTGCGAATGCCCACTTGGGTCAGGCCCGTGATATAGGATTTTTCTGCTGCACGCCGCATTGGATTTCCGTGACCATAACGCACGCCATGCCGTTCATCCACGAAATCCAGATGGGCGTCGATTTGCAGGATATGAATGTCCCCCTGATCGTCGAATGCATTGATGCAGGGGATATTAATTGAATGATCGCCGCCAATTGTGACGGGCAGCGCACCCCCCGTCAATGCGGCCCGTACGCCCGCTTCGATGTTGGCATGGCTCTTCATGGTGTCCGTGTGAACGATATCGGCGTCCCCCATATCAATCATGCGCACAGACCCCGGCAGATAGATCGCATCATCCTCGTGATCGTACGCACCTGCATGGCCAAAGCTAAAGAGGGTAGAGGCCTCGCGCACAGAGCGTGGACCAAACCGCGCACCCGAACGAAACTGTGTTCCCGCATCAAAGGGTGCGCCCAAAATGGCGACATCTGCATCAATGCTTGACCAGTCTTCGACATAGGGTCGTTTGCCAAAGGTTGAAATACCAACAAACGGCAAATTTAACCGACCTGATTCATATCCATGACCACTCATGCGCTCTCTCCCTCTGGCGTTTTTTGCAGTTAACCGAGAACGGGCAGAAAGGAAAAGCCCGAATGCGACAAGAATGGGCCTTTTCAAACAGGGGCAAACGTGAAATAGGGACTTGCCAAGTGTTCCCTGCCCAAAAAGGATTTTCCATGCAGATTCGCGAGGCTTTAACCTTTGATGATGTTTTACTTGTACCCGGTGCGTCCAATGTTCTGCCAAACACGGCTGATACACGGACACGCGTAACCCAATCTATTGCGCTGAATATCCCTTTGCTGAGTTCAGCCATGGACACAGTGACCGAGGCGCGCATGGCCATCACTATGGCCCAAGCAGGGGGAATGGGTGTTTTGCACCGCAACCTAACAATCGAGGAACAGGCCCAGCAAGTGCGCCGTGTAAAACGATTTGAAAGTGGGATTGTATATAACCCAATTACATTGCGTGCGGATCAAACCTTGGCTGATGCCAATGCGCTGCGCGAACGTTACAACGTGTCTGGATTTCCCGTCGTGGACGAGGTGGGCCGTGTTGTGGGGATCGTGACAAACCGTGACATGCGTTTTGCCACTGCGGATGACACACCAGTGCACGTGATGATGAGTTCAGAAAACCTTGCCATCCTACATGAACCCGCAGATCGCCAAGAGGCGATCAGTCTGATGAAGGCGCGCCGCATTGAAAAATTGCTGGTGACGGATGCAGAGGGTAAGTTGACAGGTCTGTTGACGTTAAAGGACACGGAACAATCCGTTTTGAACCCAACAGCGTGTAAGGACGACTTGGGCCGTTTGCGCGTTGCAGCGGCGTCAACCGTTGGCGATGCAGGGTTTGAACGATCCGAGGCCTTGATTGACGCAGGTGCTGATATGGTTGTGATTGACACGGCGCATGGCCACTCAGAAGGGGTGGCACATGCGGTTGAGCGGATCAAGAAACTGTCCAACACGGTTCAGGTTGTTGCAGGTAACGTTGCCACCGCTGAGGCGACCAAGGCGCTGATCGGTGCGGGTGCGGACGCGGTAAAGGTTGGGATTGGTCCGGGATCAATTTGTACCACACGCATGGTGGCAGGTGTGGGTGTGCCACAATTAACCGCGATCAGTGATTGTGCTATGGCTGCAGGCGATGTTCCCATTATCGCGGATGGCGGGATTAAGTTTTCTGGTGATTTCGCCAAGGCGATCGCCGCAGGCGCATCTTGTGCCATGGTTGGATCCATGATTGCGGGAACCGATGAATCCCCGGGCGAGGTGATCCTATACCAAGGCCGCTCGTTCAAGGCCTATCGCGGTATGGGCAGTTTGGGCGCGATGGCGCGCGGATCTGCTGATCGCTATTTCCAAAAGGATGCGGCCAGCGATAAATTGGTTCCAGAAGGGATCGAAGGTCAGGTTCCTTATAAGGGATCAGCAGGGGCCGTTATTCACCAAATGGTGGGCGGTTTGCGTGCAGCGATGGGATATACGGGCTGTGCAACTGTGGACGAAATGCGCAAAAATTGCCAATTCGTGAAAATCACAGGCTCAGGTTTGAAAGAAAGCCACGTGCATGACGTTCAAATCACCCGCGAAAGCCCCAATTATCGGATCATGTAATGACCCCTGCCGCGCGTGTTTCTGCCGCCATTGAAATTTTGGATGCGGTGCTGGATGGCGCGCGCGCGGAGACGGCGCTGGCGCGCTGGGGACGAGCCAATCGCTATGCGGGATCAAAAGATCGCGCGGCAATTCGTGATCATGTTTTTGATGCATTACGTCAGCGGGACAGTGCGCTGGTACTTGCAGGGGGCGCACGCACGGGGCGATCTCTGATGCGGGGTATCCTGCATAGTCAGGGTGTTGATTTGGACACGACCTTTAGCGATGCCCGATTTGCGCCTGTTCCTCTGAGTTCCGATGAGCGTTGTTTTGTGGCACCAGAATCTGATTGGGAAAATTGTGATATTCCCGAATGGTTGTGGCCGCATTGGTGTCTGAGCCTTGGGGGTCAGGCCACTGCGATTGCCCAAATGTTACAGCAGCGCGCGCCTGTGTTTTTGCGGGTCAATTTATTGAAAGCGACGGTTGATCAGGCATGCGCCTCCTTATCAGACGCGGGATATGATGCTTCGCCGCATTCTGATGTGCCCACGGCCCTGTACATTTCGGGGCGTACGGCGGGGTTACAAACGACAGAAGCCTATGTGGATGGTTTGGTCGAATTGCAGGATGCTCATTCACAGGCAGCTGTCACGCTGCTTGATCCCAAACAAAATGGTCCGATCCTTGATTATTGTGCTGGGGGCGGTGGCAAATCACTTGCGCTTGCTGCATGGCTGGGGGGAGCTGTTCACGCACATGATGTCAATCCCCGAAGAATGGTGGATTTACCCACACGCGCAAAGCGCGCAAATGCACAAATTTCCACACGGACGAAAGATCAGTTCGCACCAGAATATGGTGTTGTGTTCTGTGATGCGCCCTGTTCTGGATCGGGCAGTTGGCGGCGCGATCCAGAAGGAAAATGGGCATTAACCCAATATGAATTGAACGCACTGATTTCAACGCAGCGCGACATACTATCCGATGCCTCCAAGTTGGTCGCACTAGATGGCCGTTTGGTTTACGCAACCTGTAGTGTGTTGGCCTGTGAAAATCAGGACCAAATTGATTGGTTCACAGCCCAAAACCCCAGATGGCGGGTTGAAACACAAAACCAATGGGTTCCATCCGCACAGGGCGACGGTTTTTTTGCATCAGTCCTGACACAGCTATAAAATGTGTAAGTTCTATAAATTGCCTATCGTCCCTTAAGTTCTCTTTAACCAGTTGATGTTTCCTATTTTGGTCAGCAGAACGAAAAA
>JAFMKS010000066.1 GCA_017852835.1 Paracoccaceae bacterium | reverse complement strand
TCAGCAGGTCATGATGCACCAATTGGGCGGACGCGTGGAAAGCGGGCATGGCACTGCGGAATTTGGCCGTGCCTATGTCACCCCTAAGGGATCACTGAATATTTTGGACGGCTGGTTTGCCAAGGGTGATGAACAGGTATGGATGAGCCATGGCGATCACGTCAGTGAAATCGCACCTGGGTTTGAGGTGTATGGAACATCACCCAATGCGCCCTATGCCATTACCGCCGATACATCGCGCAACTTTTTTGCCGTGCAATTTCATCCAGAGGTGCATCACACCCCAAATGGTGCGCGCCTTTATGAAAACTTCATCAAATTGGCGGGGTTCAGCGGGGATTGGACCATGGGCGCCTACCGCGAACAGGCGATTGCCGCAATTCGTGAACAGGTGGGCGACAAACGCGTGATCTGTGGTCTGTCAGGGGGGGTCGACAGTTCGGTCGCAGCCGTTCTGATTCACGAGGCAATTGGCGATCAATTGACCTGCGTGTTTGTTGATCATGGTCTATTGCGTCAGGGCGAGGCCGAAGAAGTCGTCACAATGTTCCGCGACAATTACAATATGGCGCTGATCCACGCAAACGAACAGGAATTGTTCCTGTCCGAGCTTGAAGGCCTGTCAGATCCTGAAACCAAACGCAAAACCATTGGCCGCCTATTTATTGACGTGTTCCAAAGACACGCAAATGATATTGAGGGGGCCGAATTTTTGGCCCAAGGCACGCTTTATCCTGATGTGATTGAATCCGTTTCGTTCAGCGGCGGGCCATCTGTCACCATCAAATCCCACCACAACGTGGGCGGGCTGCCCGAAAAAATGGGTTTGAAATTGGTCGAACCTTTGCGCGAATTGTTCAAGGATGAGGTTCGTGCATTGGGCCGTGAATTGGGCCTCCCCGACAGCTTTATCGGGCGCCACCCCTTCCCGGGTCCAGGTCTGGCCATTCGCTGCCCCGGTGAAATCACCCGCGCGAAATTGGATATCCTGCGTCAGGCGGATGCGGTTTACATCGATCAAATCCGCAAACATGGCCTTTATGATGAGATTTGGCAGGCCTTTGTCGCAATCCTACCCGTACGCACCGTGGGCGTGATGGGCGATGGACGCACCTATGATTATGCCTGCGCGCTTCGCGCTGTGACATCCGTGGATGGGATGACAGCGGATTATTATCCGTTTAGCCACGAATTCCTAGGCGAAACCGCGACCCGTATCATCAACGAGGTCAAAGGCATCAACCGCGTCACCTATGACATCACATCGAAACCTCCCGGCACGATTGAGTGGGAATGATATAAAAATAACGATTATTCTGCTTATTAAACAATAAGTTATATTGTATGGTTATTTGAAAAAAAGTCTAGTAGGTTGTTTGAAAAATAGAGAGAACGTCGAATGAAAGAAGATTTTATCGTTCAAGGTTTCAATATCCCACCGCATCCCAAAGGAGTGGTTTTGAATGGTAAAACTGTCCTATTAGAGCCTTTAAATGTTGAGAAACACTCAGAAGATTTGTTTGAATCAAATTCTTTAGATATTGAGGGAAAAAATTGGGCATACCTTCCGTATGGACCGTTCGACACTTTAAAGAGTTATCAAATTTGGCTTGAACAAGAAGCATCAAAACAAGATCCCACTTTCTTTTCTATTGTTCGAAAACTTGATGATAAAGCAGTAGGAGTGGCGAGTTTCTTGCGGATTAATCAAACAGATGGTTCCATTGAAGTTGGGCATATTAACTATTCTCCTTTGCTTCAAAGAACACGCGAAGGAACTGAAGCGATGTATTTGATGATGGAATGGGCATTTGAAAATGGTTATCGCCGCTATGAATGGAAATGTAATGCCTTAAATAAGAAGAGTCGATACGCCGCACAAAGATTAGGATTATCTTATGAAGGTGTGTTTAGACAAATGGCAATAAATAAGGGTAGGAACAGAAATACTGCTTGGTTTGCCGCAATAGATAAAGAGTGGAAATCTCTCAAAGAATGCTTCGTAAAATATCTTAAAGATGAAAACTTTGAGGCAAGCGAGAAGCCAATCATTTCACTTTCAAAACTTACAAAACCAATTCTATACAAATTGGATAATGATGAGTTTGTTTAAGTGACTAAATGAGGCTAGGATGTTTCTAAACTTATTTTAGTTTTTCTGTTATTTTTCATTAGTGAGATACACGGATTAGAGTACGCTTAACCTACCCTAATGTTAGAAAGTTGTTAGAAAGTCTAAAAAATAATTAATAAGAACAATAATTTACAGAGTTGGAACTATTGAGTGGGAGTAAATTGAGCGCTAATCTAAAGCGGCCCTGATTACGGCCTGACAGTGGATTTGAGTTGCGGAAATATCCCGCGATAACCCGCCGGATTGACGACATGAAACCTCTCTCTGGATACACACCGATCACGGAACGTCTTGATTGAATTCACTTGACTTTTCCGCGCGGAAACTTCCTTTCTTATCCTACAGGCAAGAGATTTCATGAGCACACAAACCATACCCAAGGCCGTGGCCTATATGACGGGCGCAATCGCCTCCTTCTCCGCGATGGCCGTTGCGGGGCGTGAAGTCAGCTTTGAACTCGATACATTTGAAATCATGATGTACCGCAGCTTTGTCGGGATCGCGGTTGTCTTGGCGCTGGGTTGGTATTTTGGCACATTGGGGCAAATCACACGGCGGCATAAGGGAACCCATTTCACGCGTAATTTGGCACATTTTACGGGTCAGAACCTGTGGTTTTATGCGGTGACGGTGATCCCACTGACGCAGCTTTTTGCATTGGAATTTACGAGCCCGCTGTGGGTGTTGTTGCTGTCGCCGATGGTGTTGGGTGAACGATTAACGCGCATGCGCATCTTGGCCGCGGTGATGGGGTTTGCAGGGATTTTGATCATCACCCGCCCATGGGAATTTGGTATCAGCTTCGGTGTGACAACGGCCGCACTATCAGCCGTGGCCTTTGCATGGACCACTTTGATGACCAAAAAACTAACACGCACAGAAACCGTGACATGCGTATTATTTTACCTAACCGTGATGCAGGCGGTGTTCGGGGTAATTTGTGCAGGCTATGACGGCGATATTGCCGTTCCATCAATGACTGCCCTACCCTATGTAATGGTGATTGCACTGTGCGGATTGCTTGCGCATTTTTGCATAACTTCTGCTCTTGCCTTGGCGCCAGCCACGGTTGTCATACCTGTGGATTTTGCCCGCCTGCCGATGATTGCAGTCATTGGAATGTTGGCTTATGGTGAGGCGCTCGACATTATGGTTTTGGCCGGTGCGGTTTTGATCTTTGTCGGCAATTATAGCAACATCCTTCATGAAACCCGAGGTTAGTCATGATTTACAACAGCGCACTGGATTGGCAAAACGCCGTGCAAAAGCGTGTCGTTTTGTTTGGCATGTCAGGATTGGGGAAAACTCATGTTTCAAATATGCTGCGTGCATCGGGGGATTGGTTTCACTATTCCATCGATTACCGCATTGGCACCCGCTACATGGGCGAATTCATCGAAGATAGCTTCAAACGCGAGGCGATGGGCAACCCGTTTCTGCGCAACCTGTTGATGAGCGATAGCATCAAAATCAAATCAAACATCACCTTTGATAACCTGGCACCCCTATCCACCTATCTGGGAAAACCCGGTCGCGCGGATAAAGGTGGTCTATCCATCGAAGAATATCGCAGACGTCAAGCACAACATCACCGAGCCGAGGTCGAAGCGCTGCTGGATACCCCCTATTTCATCGAACGTGCACGTCACATCTATGGCTATGATCATTTTGTCTGTGACAGCGGTGGATCGATTTGCGAAGTTGTGGATCCTGCAGACCCAAATGATCCCGTTCTGTCGTGCCTATCACAATCTGCACTGATGGTTTGGATCGAAGGGTCGGATGCGCATACAGATGAATTGATCAAACGCTTTGATCGTTCCCCAAAACCCATGTGCTATCAGGAATCCTTCCTTGATGCCAAATGGGAGGCTTACCTTGCGCAAAACGGGGTCGCCGCGGATGATGTTGACCCCGATAATTTCGTGCGCTGGACATATGCGCAGGCTATGGCACACCGCCAACCACTGTACAGTGGCATGGCGAAATGGGGTGTTAAGGTCACCGCCGATGAGGTTGCCGCTGTGAAAACTCCCGATCAATTTGATGTGATGATCGCAAATGCCCTTGAGCGCAGCACATAACCGCTCTACCTCTAATTGAAACTTAGGAAAAATATCGATGCCCATTAAGATTCCAGAAAACCTGCCTGCCTATGACGTGCTGACGCATGAGGGCGTGATGGTTATGTCGGAAAATCAGGCATCGCGTCAGGATATTCGCCCGCTGCGCATTGCATTGCTGAATCTAATGCCGCGCAAAATTCAGACGGAAATCCAATTTTCCCGCCTAATTGGGGCGACACCGTTGCAAATTGAATTGACGCTTATCCGGATGAGCGATCACCAATCTAAAACCACCGCTGCCGAGCATATGACAAGCTTTTACCGCCCGTTTAACGAAGTTGCGGAAAGTGGTGAGAAATTTGATGGGTTGATCATTACTGGTGCCCCCATCGAACATCTGCCGTTTGAAGAGGTGACCTATTGGGACGAGCTGCGCCAAATCATGGATTGGACACAAACCCACGTGCATTCCACCTTTGGCGTATGCTGGGGCGGTATGGCGATGATCTATCATCTGCATGGCATCAACAAACGTATGCTGGATGCCAAGGCGTTCGGATGTTTTCGTCATGACAATTTGGTGCCTGCTTCGCCCTACCTGCGTGGGTTTTCGGACAATTTTATCATCCCTGTTAGCCGCTGGACCGAAATCAAACAAAAGGACGTTGATGCAAACGCAGATCTGAAAACCCTGCTGGGGAGTTCCGAGGTTGGCCCCTGTTTGATCAAGGATGCGAAACATCGCGCGCTCTATATCTTTAATCACTTTGAATACGACAGCGACACATTGAAACAGGAATATGATAGGGATGTTTCAGACGGAACGCCGATCAATGTGCCACAAAATTATTACCCCGATGATGATCCCAGCCAACCGCCATTGAACAGATGGCGTTCGCATGCGCATTTGCTTTATGGAAACTGGGTCAATCAAATTTACCAAACTACCCCCTATGATTTGAATGAAATTGGCGCTTAAACTCTTTATCCTTATCCTCGCCCTCTTTTTGTTGGGCACCTATGTGATTGCCAAGATACGCGAGGCGCGGATCGAGGCACGCTATCCCCCAATTGGCCAAACGGTTACGGTCAACGGAAAAAACGTTCAGGCCTATGTGACAGGATCAGGGCCCGATTTGGTGATGATCCATGGATCAAGCGGGAATATGCGTGATTTGATCCTTGCGCTTGAGGATACGCTTGCCCCGCATTTCCGTTTGATTATTTTTGATCGCCCTGGATTGGGATATAGTGACAGACTGTCCGCGGATGGGGATAAATTCATTGATCAGGCGATGATCCTGCGGGATGCGGCAAAACAATTTGGTGCAGATAAACCCATTGTTTTGGGGCACTCATTGGGTGGAATTATTTCAATGGCCTGGGCCACACAGGCACCTGATGATCTAACCGCATTGGCATTAATATCGCCTGTTGTCATGCCCTTTGATACGCCGACCAGCACCTATTACAAAATGAACAAAGACCCGATCATTGGGCCATTTGTCAATCATTTCATTGGGGCCTTTCATTACGAAGTTGCCATTCAAAACGGACTGGATGAGGTGTTCACACCTAATCCCCCACCTGCGGGTTATCGGGAGGGGATGGGTGTTGAATTGGTACTGCGCCCCAAAACAATCCAAAGCAATGCCCGACAGCGCAATCAAATCCATGAACAAATCCGCGCGCTTGAAGCACAATATGATCGCGTCACCGTGCCCATCGAAATTTTGCACGGCGCATTGGACACCACGGTTTCCCCCAAAATCCATGCCGAGGGGCTGAAAAATCGCCTGAAGGATGTGAATGTCACCATCTGGCCTGACCAAGGCCACATGCCCCATCATTTCAAACAGGCTGACATTTTAGACGCAGTTCAGCGGCTTCAATCACGCATCACATTGAAACAGAAAAACTAAATCGCCATACTCACCAAAAGAGGAGCGGTCATGAAATCTCCATTTGACTGTGAAATTAGCGCGTATTTCAAATCCAATGCTCCTCAGGATGTGCGACAGGCCATCAAAGGCGCCACCAAAGGTGTCATGCTGGACCCTGCGTTTCCGCACCGAAATCGGTTGAAAAAGAAACCGTACCAAACCCACTATGATGCCCTACAAATCGAATTGGCTAAATTCCAAAGCTGGGTGAAAGAGGGCAACCAACGTGTGGCAATCATTTTTGAGGGCCGTGACGCCGCAGGCAAAGGGGGCGCAATCAAACGCCTGCGCGAAAATCTGAACCCCCGTGTGGCCAAGGTGGTGGCCCTATCCAAACCGAGTGAGGAAGAATAAGGGCAATGGTATTTCCAACGCTATATCAACCATTTGCCGACCGCGGGGACAATGACGCTGTTTGATCGCAGTTGGTACAATCGCGGCGTTGTTGAAAAGGTATTTGAGTTTTGCACAGACGAACAACGTCACAAATTTTTTGATCAAGTGAGGCCCTTTGAAAACATGCTGGAACAAGAGGACGTACACCTGATCAAATTCTGGCTAAATGTTGGACGCGCCGAACAACTGGCACGCTTTATGGAACGTGAACGCAATCCGCTAAAATATTGGAAACTATCATGGATTGATGTTGAGGGTTTAAATCGCTGGGATACCTATTCCGATGCAATCGATGAAACATTGAGCAAAACAAATTTTGATCACAGCCCGTGGCATGTTGTGCGCGCGGACGACAAACGCCACGCCCGATTAGCCGTGATGCAAACCATATTATCACAGTTTGACTATACGGGTCGAAATGATACTTCGATTGGCAAGATTGACGAATTGATATGTGGCACGATGGATTTGTGGAATGCCTAAACGCGGGTATCATCATGGCAACTTGAAAGAGGCGCTGATAGAAGCGGCCCTTGTATTGATTCGTGAAAAGGGTCCGACGGGCTTTACTCTGTCCGAGGCTGCGAAACGTGCGGGCGTGACCCCTGCCGCCGTTTATCGCCATTTCGAAGGACGCGAAGATTTGATCGCCGAAGCCGCGCTTCAGGGGTATCATATTTTCGCGGACCTCATGGAGCATGCCTACCGCGATGGTCAGCCCTCTGCATTGGCCGCGTTTGAAGCGACTGGACGAGCCTATTTGGCCTTTGCGCGTGTGCATCCAGGGCATTACATCGCAATGTTTGAAAGTGGTATTTCCGTCAATCGCACAACGGAATTGTCCCATGCGTCGCAACGCGCGCGCAGCGTTATGGACCGCGCGGCCCAAGAGTTGTGTCACATCATGTCAGAGGATCACCGCCCCCCTGCATCCATGTTCAGCGCCCATATTTGGGCCATGTCGCATGGTGTTGTCGAACTATTTGCCCGCAATTCCGCAGGCGCGCAAAGCCCGTTTGCCCCCGAAGATTTATTGGATAAAGGGATTGGTGTGTACCTGCGCGGATTGGGTGTTTTGCCCCCAGATGGATAGGGAGAGCCCAAATGGCCTATGACAAAGGTTTGGCACAAATCATGCGCGATGATCTGTCTGCTGTCATTGGGTTTTCAGAAAAGAAAATGTTCGGCGGAAGTGCCTTTATGTATGCAGGTCACATGGTGTGTGGCATTCACAAGGATGGCGCCATGATTCGCGTTGGCAAAGACCAAGAGACCGATGCCAAAGCCTTTGAGGGCGCGGATGTCATGATGTATACATTCCGCAAAATGGGCGGCCTGATCGATGTGACGGATGTGGCCTTTGTCGATGATGATCGCCGTGCAATTTGGATGGGGATGGCACAGCGCCATGCGTAGAGCCTGCAGCCAAAGTCTTAGGTGATTTGCGCCTCTGCCGCGGCGATTGCGGCATCTGCTTTAGATGCATCGCTTCCGCCACCTTGGGCCATGTCAGGGCGACCACCGCCCCCTTTACCACCCAATTCAACAACAGCGGCCTTGACCAAATCAACCGCGCTGACGCGATCAGTCAGATCATTTGTGACCCCTGCGGCCACGGCAACCTTGCCACCTGTATCTGCGATCAACATGATCGCACCGCTTTCGACACGGTTTTTGTGTTCATCGATCAGGGCGGGCAAATCCTTGCCCGACACACCCGCCAGAACCTGCGCAATGAATGACACACCGTTGATATCCTTGGCCGCTGGGCCCTGACCCTGCGATGCGCCGCCCAACATGGCCAATTCACGGCGCAGCTGTGCAACCTCGTTCGCCAATGCTTTGCGTTCATCCAACAAGGCTTTGACGCGTGATCCAACTTCGGAAACGGGGGCCTTCATTTCACAGGCAATGGCTACCAACTGCTCAGATTGCTGGGTCATATGATCTAATGCGGCCTGCCCCGTCAGTGCCTCGAACCGACGCACGCCTGACGAACTCGCGCTATCGCCAAGGGCGACAAAGGCGCCGATATCACCTGTTTGGCGCACATGGGTGCCACCGCACAGTTCCAATGAATAGGTGTTGCCATCATTGCCCTTGCCCGATCCGGCCAATTCGCCCATGGAAACCACGCGAACCTCATCGCCATATTTTTCACCAAATAGTGCCTGCGCACCCAATGCGCGTGCATCATCAGGGGTCATGATACGTGTTTCAACGCGTGTGTTTTGGCGGATGAATTCGTTCACCTCTGCCTCAACCTGACGCAGTTCTTCCGCGCTCATCGCTTTGGAATGGCTAAAGTCAAAGCGTAAACGATCCGCCGCATTCAGCGATCCGCGTTGTGCCACATGATCCCCCAAGGCACGGCGCAATGCTTCGTGCAACAGGTGGGTGGCCGAATGGTTTGCACGAATGGCGCTACGCCGGGTGTGATCAACGTTCAATTGTGCGCCCTGACCCGTTTCAATATGGCCTTCGTTCACCGTTGCGATATGGATGAACACACCCGCAACTTTTTTCGTGTCAGTGACGGTGGCCGCGCCCGTTTCGGTGCGAATTTCGCCTGTGTCACCAACCTGACCACCGCTTTCTGCATAGAACGGTGATTGGTTCAGAACCACTTGGATTTCTGCGCCTGTCTCGGCCCTATCCATTGTTTCGCTGCCCTTAAGCATAGTAATGATCTGACCTTCGGCCGTTTCAGTATCATACCCAAGGAAATCGGTCGTGCCGTGTTGATCGGCGATATCAAACCAGATTGAGGCATCCGCTGCCTCGCCCGAACCTGACCATGCGGCGCGCGCCTTGGCCTTTTGTTCGGCCATCGCCGCATCAAAGCCGTCGGTATCCACACTCAGCCCCTTTTCACGCAAGGCATCCTGCGTCAAATCAAGTGGGAAGCCATAGGTGTCATAGAGTTTAAACGCCGCCTCACCAGGTAATGCAGCGCCCTCTCCCAGACCCGCAACTTCGTCATCCAGCAGTTTCAAACCACGATCCAACGTTTGTTTGAAACGTGTCTCTTCTTGAAACAGGGTTTCTTCGATCAGGGCCTGCGCCTGTGACAATTCAGGATAGGCCGCACCCAT
>JAFMKS010000065.1 GCA_017852835.1 Paracoccaceae bacterium | reverse complement strand
CCAATTGTGATGAACACACGCGAGGAATTGATGCAGGCCTTTGCGGAATTGCGCAACGGCACCTTTATCAAACCTGCGCATTAGGTTGTATTACTAAGGTTCTGTGCGTGGCATCACCATGCGCAGGACCATTTCGCGATAACGTGATTTCACCTCATCCAACTCCAACCGTCCATCAGGGCGATACCACGTCACAACCTCGGTTAGCATCCCGATGATGGCCAGTGTTGTGATACGTGTATCGGCAATATCAAATGCCTTGGCGTTTTTCCCAGCGATCAAAATTTGTTCCAAGGCGTCTTCATATTGACGGCGCAGGGTTTCGATCTCTGCAAAATTGGCCGCATCCAAATTGCGCAACTCCATATAGGCAATAAACACCGCGTTCCTGCGTGCCAAATGGTAATCAAGGTGGAAATTCAAAAACTGGCTTAGCTGATCGATGGGGGCAGTGCTTTGCCCTTCCCTGCTCCACGCCTGCAGCAATTCTGTCATATGTTCGCTCATGATCGCAAACAAAAGCGCCTGTTTGTCTTTGGTATAATTATAGATGGTGCCCACCTGCACCCCAACATCAGACGCCAATTGACGCATGGAAACGGCCGCATACCCATGTCGCGCAAACAAACGCTCGGCGCTTTGACGCACAAGTGCTCGGGTATTTTGTGAATAAGATCCGATGGTTCTGGGCATACCTGCACCCTAGCCCCGTTCTTGAAAAAGCAAAACAGTAATTTTTCAGGCATATTCGTCTGTGCAAATTTACACCTTCCACGTTGCACAGGACGGGGAATGCAGGTACATCGCGGATAGGTTAAGAATTGAAGTTAAGGAGCCTTTGGATGAACCAACCATTACGCTTGGGGATTGCTGGTCTGGGGACGGTCGGTGCGGGCGTCGTCAAAATCATTCAGTCAAAATCCGAATTGCTTCGACTGCGCACGGGACGTGATATTGAAATCGTTGCCGTTTCCGCCAGAAGTGCGGGCAAAGATCGCGGTGTCGATCTGTCTGCCTACCGTTGGCATGGTGATCCCATCAGCCTTGCGCAATCAGATGATATTGATGTCTTTGTCGAATTGGTTGGTGGCGATGAAGGCCCCGCCAAAGACGCGACAGAGGCCGCGTTAAAATCAGGCAAAGATGTAGTTACCGCAAATAAGGCAATGTTGGCCCACCACGGTCAGCCACTGGCCGAATTGGCCGAAGGAAACGGATTGACCATCCGGTATGAGGCCGCCGTGGCGGGGGGCATCCCAATCATCAAATCCCTGACCGAGGGATTGGCGGGAAACAAAATCAAACGCGTTATGGGCGTGATGAATGGCACCTGTAACTACATCCTGACCCGCATGCAGTCTGCAGGCCTCAGCTATGATGAAGTCTTTGCCGAGGCAGATGCCCTTGGATACTTAGAAGCTGATCCTAATCTGGACGTGGGTGGAATTGATGCAGGTCACAAATTGGCCATTCTATCCGCAATCGCCTATGGCGTTCAGGTTGATTTCGATGCGGTGAAATTGGAAGGGATCGGTCAAATTTCGATTGATGATATCAATCATGCCGCTGACATGGGGTATCGGATCAAACTTCTTGGTGTTTCCCAAATGACCGAGAATGGTTTGGAACAACGCATGACCCCATGTTTGGTCCCCGAAACATCACCATTGGGCCAGTTGGAAGGCGGCACAAATATGGTTGTCGTCGAAGGGGATGAAGTTGGTCAAATCGTCCTGCGCGGTGCAGGTGCCGGCGAAGGCCCCACCGCCAGCGCGGTCATGTCGGATGTGTTGGACTTGGCCCGTGGCATTCGTATTCCGACCTTTGGTCAACCTGCGGAAACGCTTGGAACTGCGACACCAGCGCAATGCGATACACCTGCCCCCTACTATTTGCGTATGGAACTTCTGGATCGCCCAGGATCGCTTGCCGCCGTTGCCGCGGCATTGGGACAACGCGAAGTGTCAATCCACCGCATGCGCCAATACGATCACGAAGGTGACAACGCACCTGTCCTGATCGTGACACATGCAACCAGCCAAAGTGCACTTGCAACTGCGCTTGCAGATCTAAAATCCCATGATGCCGTTATCGGCACACCCGTCGCATTGCGCATTGAACAAATTTAAAGAAAGAAGACCCGGAATGAGTACCGAAAACGTTGATTTTAATGATCGCATGTTATCGCTGGGCCTTGCACGTGTGTCCGAGGCTGCGGCAATTGCCTCTGCCGATCTGGTGGGCCGCGGTGATGAAAAGGCCGCAGACCAAGCTGCCGTAAACGCCATGCGCGAACAGTTGAACAAATTGGACATCGCAGGTGTGGTCGTGATCGGCGAGGGCGAACGCGACGAAGCGCCGATGCTGTATATCGGGGAAGAGGTTGGCACAGGAAACGGACCAGGTGTGGACATCGCGCTTGACCCGCTTGAAGGCACGACACTGACCGCCAAGGATATGCCAAACGCGCTGACCGTCATCGCGATGGGCCCGCGTGGATCGATGCTGCATGCTCCTGACACCTATATGGAAAAATTGGCCATTGGACCGGGATACGCAGCGGATACAGTGACATTGGATATGACAGCCGCAGAACGCGTAAACGCATTGGCTGCGGCCAAAGGATGCGCAGCGCGCGACATCACGGTTTGTATTCTGGAACGCCCACGCCATCAGGACATGATTGCAGATGTACGCGCCACGGGCGCCTCCATCCGTTTGATCACCGATGGGGACGTGGCAGGTGTCATGCACTGCGCCGATCCTGAAACAACGGGGATTGATATGTACATGGGCACAGGGGGCGCACCCGAAGGTGTGTTGGCCGCAGCTGCCCTAAAATGTATGGGTGGACAAATTTATGGCCGTCTGTTGTTCCGCAATGATGATGAACGTGGCCGCGCGGCCAAGGCGGGCATCACCGATTTGGATCGCATTTACACGCGCGATGAAATGGTAACACAGGACGTGATTTTTGCAGCAACAGGTGTAACAGGTGGCTCTCTTCTTCCTGGGATCAAACGCGAAATTGGACACATCACAACCGAAACATTGTTGATGCGTTCAAAAACGGGTTCGATCCGCCGCATGATTTACCGCAACCCGCGCGGGTAATCGGAATTGGGGTATCTTGGTGTTGATACCTCACTCTCGGGCCGACGCTGGGTCGGCCCGGATCCTGCCGTCGAACGCCACGCCGCAGCATTGGCGCAAACCACACAGCATCCCCCTGCGTTGTGCAATGTTCTTGCCCACCTTGGCGTTCAAGACGTCGACGTAGACGGTTATCTGTCCCCACAACTGCGCGATCTACTACCTGATCCAAGATCCCTAAAGGATACGGAAACCGCCGCTGAGCGTATTGTTGCGGCGGCACTTGGTAAACAACGCGTTGCAGTTTTTGCAGATTATGATGTGGATGGGGGAACATCGGCCGCGCAACTTATCAATTGGTATCGACATTTTGGCGTGCAATGCACGCTTTATGTCCCTGACCGAATTGACGAAGGATATGGGCCAAACCCAACTGCCATGTCGGAATTGGCCGCCAAACACGATCTGATAATTTGCGTAGATTGCGGCACACTTAGTCATGAGGCAATCGCTGCGGGCCAAGCCGCGGATATCATCATTTTGGATCACCATTTGGGGGGTGAAACCCTGCCCAACTGTTTGGCTGTTGTGAACCCAAACCGACAGGACGAAACAGGGGATTTGGCGCATCTGTGCGCAGCGGCGGTTGTGTTCCTAACATTGGTTGAGGCACGGCGTGTTCTGCGCGCCAAGGGGGCTGGGGATGGCCCTGATTTGATGTCCTATCTGGACTTGGTCGGGCTTGCCACCATCGCTGATGTGGCCCCACTGATCGGGGTGAACCGCGCCTTTGTACGCCAAGGCCTGCGTGTTATGGCGCGGCGCGAACGACCGGGCATTGTGGCCCTGTGCGATTTGGCGCGCGTTGATACGGCACCCACAGCCTATCATTTGGGATTCGTTTTGGGCCCGCGCATCAACGCAGGTGGGCGCATCGGTCAGGCGGATTTGGGCGCACGCCTTTTGGCCAGCGCCACACCGTCCGAGGCGCAAGCATTGGCCCAACGATTGGACACCCTAAACAGTGAACGCCGCGAGGTTGAAAACCACGTCCGTGACGCCGCCCTAGCCCAAGCAGAGGCACGCGGTTTGGACGCCCCACTGGTTTGGGCCGCAGGGGATGGATGGCATCCGGGCGTCGTTGGCATTGTCGCCTCGCGCCTGAAAGAGGCGACAAACCGTCCCGCCATTGTGATTGGCTTTGATGGGGATGAGGGCAAGGGATCGGGCCGTTCCGTAACAGGGATCGATTTAGGCGCACAAATCCAAAAACTCGCCTCAGAAGGACATCTGAGCAAAGGCGGCGGGCATAAAATGGCCGCGGGGCTTAGCCTAACACGTGCGCAATTGGAACCTGCGATGGCGCGATTGTCTGAATTGATGGCCCGTCAGGGTGCGGGTGATTTGGGCCCCAAGGATCTGCGCCTGGACGGTATTTTGATGCCCGCTGCGGCACAGATTGAATTGGTCGAATTGCTGGAACAGGCAGGGCCATTTGGCGCGGGTGCTGCGGGCCCCCGCTTTGTCATGCCAGAGGTGAAAATCCAATTTGCCAAACGCGTGGGCAGCAGTCACCTAAAACTGCGCATCGGTGATGGTGTGGGGGCGTCGGCGGATGGCATTTGCTTTGGTGCGTTTGATACGGAACTGGGATATGCATTGGAAAATCACGGCGGACGGTTGGTCCATGTCGCAGGACGGTTGGACATCAACACATGGCAAGGCCGCCAATCCGTCCAATTGCGCATCGAAGACGCCGCCTTTGCGGGCGAATAAAAAAATTCGTTAAAATTTTATTCCAAAAGACGATTTTCCTCTTGCACAGATGCCACGCCTCGCCTAAACACCGGCTCACAGCAGCGCTGGCCCGTTCGTCTATCGGTTAGGACGCCAGGTTTTCAACCTGGAAAGAGGGGTTCGATTCCCCTACGGGCTGCCACTGATCTAGTTCTCAATAACAAAACACTGAATTTAATCGACCCAATTGAGTTGGGTTCGGGTTTACCTTTTTTGCATAAACGAGATGACCGTTTCCATTTAGGTCACGTGGAAAAACAATTACACGACCAAACGCAAAAAACCTGAGAGATCCAACCCGTACTCTTCAAAACGTCATTGCAAGTTCGAGATATTAAAACCCCTTACATGTCAACCATATCGCATGTTATTCCCATCGTGAGAACACATCGGGGGACGCATTATGCAAGAAATATGTTGGGCCTGTGAGGGGCGGATTGATTTTTCTAATCGCAATCCCTTTTACCGTTGTTTTTGTGAAGATTGCACCAAGACTTTGGATGCCGATTACAAAATGGCCGCATTTGAGGCATTTCGCGTGGGCGTAACGCGGGATGCGTTTCATGCGCGTTGGGCAAAGGCCGCGCATTAACGACCGCTACAAAAACCGCTTGGCGCGCCCGCAGTAGTGACATAAACCTGTCGCTTTCCTATAGACAGACACAGTAAATTGCAGAAACATCGCCCCATGCCAATAGGAGCCATGTTATGACGGACCGTCCCAATATTTTATTCATTCAGGTGGATCAACTGACCGCGCAGACGTTGAAATCCTATGGGGATGGGATTTGCCATGCGCCGGCACTTGATGCCTTGGCCGCAAATGGGGTGGTGTTTGAAACGGCTTATTGCAACTTCCCTCTGTGCGCACCGTCCCGATTTTCGATGGCCACGGGGCAGTTGTGTTCAACAGTTGGCGCCTATGACAATGCGGCCGAGTTTTCTGCGGAAATCCCAACCTATGCCCATTATCTGCGCGCAGGCGGGTATCAAACCGCCCTTTCGGGTAAGATGCATTTTATTGGGCCCGATCAGTTTCATGGGTTTGAAAAACGTCTGACAGCCGACCTTTATCCCGCTGATTTTGCATGGGTTCCAAATTGGGAGCATGAAGGGAAGCGCGATACAAACGACCCCCGTGCGGTGCGAATTGCGGGGGTGTGTCATCGCTCGGTTCAGATTGATTATGATGAAGAGGTCACGCATCAGGCGATCCAGCATATCTATGACATGGCGCGTTCGGATGATCCGCGGCCCTTTTTCCTGCAGGTGTCCTATACCCACCCGCATGAACCCTATTTGTGCCAAAAGGAATACTGGGATTTATATGAGGATGTGGAAATTCCCCTGCCCTCTGTTGGACCATTGTCCAAGGATTCGCATGATCCCCATTCCCTGCGCCTGCTAAAGGATTTTGGAATGCTGGGCGTAGAATTTAGCGATGATGAAATTCGCACCGCTATTCGCGCCTATTACGGATCGATCAGTTACATTGATCATTTGGTTTCGCGCGTTTTGGAGGCATTGAAAAATTCAGGTGCAGATCAAAATACAGTGATTATTTTTACATCCGATCACGGGGAAATGTTGGGCGAACGCGGCATGTGGTTCAAAAAGCATTTCTTTGAAAAATCAATGCATATTCCGTTGATCGTGAATGCGCCATGGATTGCGCCCACGCGGGTGCAGGAATTGGTGTCTTTGGTCGACCTGCTCCCTACCTTTAACGCAATCGCTGGGATTGATGAAGCGATTGAGCCGCTAGAGGGCGTTGATCTACTGTCTCTGATCGGGCAAGGGCAAGGCGAACGCAGGCGTAAAATTTATGCCGAGTATTTGGCCGAAACAACGCCTGTTCCGATCTTTATGATCCGTGAGGGGGATTACAAATACATCGCATCCTCCGTGGATGGTGAATTAATGTTTAACATGGCCGATGACCCCGATGAACGGATTAACCTGGCAGATGATCCAACACAGGTAACTCGGATGCAAATGTTCCGCGAGGAATGCACGCAAAAATGGAACGAAGCCGCCCTAACCCGCGCCATCAAACAAAGCCAGAAACGTCGCATTCTGGTGCGCGCCGCCATGGGTGAAGGCGAAAAACAACGTTGGAACCACAACGAAACGGGTAAGGATCAGGTGATTTGGTACCGCGGCGAACAGGGGTACAACGAATGGGCGTTTAAACACATTTAAACGCCCCCTTAGGCCGCGAAATTCGCCTGTCCCCGCCCCCCATGTTTTGAGGCATAAACCGCCTCATCCACACGATGTAATACATCTGCTGCCTCCCACGGGGTGCCGCCCACATGAACCAGCACACCAAGGCTTGCCGAAATTTGACAGGGCGTTCCATCATACTCTTGGGGTTCTTCGATCCCGCGAATAAGCGCAGTAGAAAGCGACATCAAACGCGCAGGATTGCCAATATTCTTTAAGAAATGATGGACAGCCTAAAAATCAGTTGGCGCGCCACCTTCGGCTTTGCGGCGATTTACAAAGTCTTTTAGCTCTTCTTTGATCGCCTCATCCATATGCGGTGCCTCAAACTCTGCCAAAATCTGTTTGTAGATTTTGTGCGCACGCTCGGGTGTCCAAACACCACCTGCGGCTTCCCAAGCTTCAAAATTGCGCCAGTCCGAAACAAACGGCTGATAGAATGCAGTGGTATAGCGTTCTTGGGTGTGCTGAATGCCAAAGAAGTGGCCATTTGGCCCCACCTCTTCAATCGCGTCCAGCGCGATATCATGGGGTGTGGTGGCATAGGTTGCAGGTTCCATGTAACGCTGGATGTGCTGCAATACCTCGCAATCCATGATGAATTTTTCGGGAGATGCGATCAACCCACCCTCGAGCCAGCCCGCAGCATGATAGACCATGTTTGTACCTGATTGCACGGCAGCCCAAAGGGAATTGGATGTTTCCCACATTGCCTGCCCATCGGGCACATTCGCCGCACACACGCCCGAGGATCGCATCGGCAATCCGTAAAACCGCGCCAACTGCCCTGTCATTTGCGTGGCTCGCATGTATTCGGGTGTGCCAAAAGCGGGTGCACCAGATTTCATGTCCACATTTGAGGTAAATGTACCGATCACACAGGCCGCACCGGGGCGTATCCATTGCGCCAAGGCCACGGCAACCAACCCCTCGGCCAAGGATTGGGCAACTGCGCCTGCCATTGTGACAGGCGCCATGGCACCCGCCAGCGTAAAGGGAGTTACAACCAACCCTTGATTGCGCCGTGCCAGTCGCATCCAGCCATCCAACATCGGAATGTCGTGTTTCAGCGGCGATGTCGAATTGATGTTTGTGTACATCCGCGGCTGCGCCTCAAACTCTTCATCAGTGAGACCGCCTGCGATGCGCACCATCTCCATTACATCTTCGACGCGCTCTTTCCCTAATGAATAGGCATGCGCAACCTTATCCGTCAGGATCAATTTATCATAAAGCACATCCAAATGTCGCACGCTGGCATGCACATCGACGGGTTCAACAGGATAACCACCAACCATGTGAATACAGTTGAAATATTGGCTAAGCTTGATCAGGTTTTGACACTGTTCACGTGTGCCAGACACCTTTTTCCCCAATTCAATATCATAGTAGTTTGGGGGGGATGACACGTTGACAAAGGTCAATGTATTCCCGCCAATGGTGACCGTGCGATCAGGATTACGTGGCACCATATCGAACTGACTGGGCGCTTTCGCGACCATTTCCATAATAAAGTCGCGCCCAAAGCGGACGTTTTCCCCATTCACAATACAACCCGCATCGGCAAAAATTTGGCGGGCTTCATCATTCAGGATTTCGATGCCGATGTTTTCCAGAATGTGCATCGCGCCGTTGTGGATGGCCTGAACACCCTCTTCGTTCAGCGGTTCTGTCGGACGATCCACATTTTCGATCATCCGCCATGGCATTTGATCAATCGCTGTTGTCCCACGACGTTGTGCATTTCCTGAACGTCCACCACCGCGACGGCGGCGTGCTTGGGGTTCTGACATCGGTCTCTCCACATTCTTTTTCACAAAGATCGCGGTCACAGGATACCTCTTCCTGTCGATTTACGACGTGATCCGTCGGTTTTGCCTAGTCATTTTGAATATTTTGCAAATGCCCAAGGATATGACCGATGTGGGGCAGGACAACATCAGCGTAGGGCGCAAGATCATCGTAATCCGCCATTCCCGTCAATACACCAATGCGATACATCCCCGCCCGTTTTGCCGAGACCAAGTCATGCGTACTATCCCCAACCATAGAGACTTGAGCAGGCGCAAGGCCCACATGCGTTGCAAAAGCAAGAAGGGGATCAGGGGCGGGTTTAGCGCCATATCCGCTGTCAAATCCTGCGATAAAATCTAAATGTTTTGTCGCGCGCGCCTGACGCAGGTGGGACATTGCGCCCGCCTCGGTATCATTTGTGACGACACCCGTTTTGAAACCACGTGCACGCAAATCCGCGAAGTAATCAGCCAGCGGAACCACCTCTGACTGCGGGGCGTCCAGGGTTGCGTTCATCAGAATATCTTCCAACTCTTCAATGCTGTGTTCTGTCACTACGCTTGCGAAAATTTCGGCCGCTTCACGATTTGTTCCTGCAATGATCGGACTGCTGGGCAGGAAATTTTGCCGCGCCATGTCAAAATGCGCCGCCGCGGCCAGTGCCGCTTCGCGGTCGGGATCACCACAGGAAAAGCGACGGATCAAACCAGCGGACCAGGCATTCCATGTTGTTTTGAAATCA
>JAFMKS010000012.1:22433-47679 GCA_017852835.1 Paracoccaceae bacterium | reverse complement strand
ATAGAAGTGAAGAGATTATTAAAAAATTGAAAGTGATGGCATGAAACGGTCCCAAATCAACGACATTATGAGTGCAGCAAACGATTTAATTCGTTCACATGGCTTTAATTTGCCTCCGTTTGCATATTGGAGTGTCGATGAATTTCGGGCACGCAAGGATGAAGCTAAACATATTATTGATGGTCGATGCGGTTGGGACATCACAGATTATGGCGCAGGTCAGTTTGAGACGATGGGGTTATTCCTATTCACTCTTCGAAATGGACGTTTATCTGATTTGGAGGGTGGGCGCGGAATGTGCTATGCGGAGAAACTCTTGATCAGCCGCCAAGATCAACTGTCACCGATGCATACCCATATCATTAAAGCTGAGGACATCATTAATCGAGGTGGTGCCACATTGATTGTTGAACTGTATGGATCTGACGATCAGGGCAATTTTGCAGAAGATCGGGGTGGTGTTGTTTATTGTGATGGTATCCGTCGTGAATATGCCCCGGGCGACAAATTAGCCCTAGCCCCTGGTGAAAGTGTGACACTGATGCCAGGGGATTGGCATGCGTTTTGGGGTGAGGGAGGAGATGTCCTGATCGGTGAAGTATCTACCGTTAACGATGATGAGACCGATAACTTATTCCGCGAACCGATTGGACGATTTGCAAATATTACAGAGGATGTTGACCCCATGCATCTGCTAGTAAGTGATTACGCAACATGGTTGAAATATTAAATTTTATAGGATCTATAATTGTTGAATCGTTTTGGCAAGCACCTGTAACCCTGTAATCAGATCCGTTTCATCTGTGTCTTCTGCAAAATCGTGACTGATCCCATTTATAGACGGCACAAACAACATTGCGGTGGGCATAAGCGACGAAACATTGGCGGCATCGTGCAATGCACCCGATGTCATTTTTCGCCACTTCCCTGGGCATATGTCCTCTGCTGCGTAGCACAACTCGGCTTGAATATTATCATCCATAGAGGTTGGTTTGATGCCCAAAACAGGACCAATGGTCACCTGCATAAGCATTTCTGTGGCGACTTCATCTGCCGTTTCTCGAATGATTTCCTCCATACGATCAAGTCGAGTCCTATCTCCGTCTCGCCACTGCATCGAAAAACTGCAACGGCCCGGTACAATAGAATGCGCATTTGGATGCAGATCAACATGTCCAGTTGTCCAAACCGTGCTGGGAACGACAACATTCTGAAATCTATCGTTCACTTCTTTGATGAATTTGCTTAGTGCTTGGAATGCATCCTTGCGGCGATGCATCGGTGTTGTTCCAGCGTGGTTTTGTTCCCCTTCAAACGTGATTGTACAATCGCGAATGCCAACGATGTCACTCACAATGCCGATTTTTTCTGATGCCTCATGCAGCCATGGTCCCTGTTCAATATGGCATTCAATGAAGCTGCTAAAGGAGTTTGGGTTTAGAAACTCTCGCGCGCGGTTTGGCATCCAATTGCGCGCGTTCAAAAATGCTACACCCTGTGCATCGGTTAATCCATCAGCTTGATCCAGTGACAGCGTTCCTGCCCAAAGGGCGCTACCTGTTGTGACGCCAAATCGCCCTTCTTCGTCCTGAAAACTCACAACCGAAATGGCAGGCCCTCCTGATTCCATCGCGGCGCGCGCCAATTCCAAACCGCAAATAACACCCAATGACCCATCCAACCAGCCACCTTCTGGTTGTGTATCCGTGTGAGATCCGATCAAGATTGATTTCCCCTCAGCCAGACCAAAGGTATTACCAACAGGGTCAATGTATGGTGTTAATCCGATTTCGGAAAATTTTACGCATAACCAATCCCGTGCAGCGACATCCATTTCCGAAAATGCAGGGCGCACAACTCCTTTGCCCACACCAGAAGCCCCAATCTGTCGGAGTGCATGTAGATCAGATAAAAAGCGTTTTGGATTTACGTTCATTGGATAGTGATCCTGTGTTATCTTGCAATTTCTAGAATTGTCCGTCCGTTTCTTTCTGACAAGGTTTTTGTCGCTGATACAAAAATCCGACACGCGATATTTGGACGCGATCAAACTTACGCCGGGGTGTCAGTCCATGCATTTTTCAGGACCAAATTCTTCGCGCTGAACCGATGATTCCTGCAGCTAGTCACATCATGTAGATGGTCGTATTGGTGGCGTGCGGTCTACGTGGATGTTCCCATCTTTCCGACGAGCCATTCGGCAAAGTCGCAAGCATGCGGATTGTCCTTCCTTAAGGCTAAAAAGTATCCTTCGCTTGACGGGATCGCTGCTGGATCAATCTGAATCAATTGTCCTTTTGCGATTAAAGGTTTTGCGAGCAGTGAACTGACCAAGGCAATTCCAACCCCATTCACCGCCATTGAAAGTGCTACTCCATAAGAGTCCACGAAAATCGTTGGTTCAGCGCTCAAAACTGTTTCCGATTGGACTCGCCAGTCTTTCCATCCTTCTGTCGTACCTACTGCCTCGATCAATGGGTAGGTGTTCCAAGGATCATTTCTGGGCGCACTGACCGCGATTAATGCATCAGGGATTAAGCGTTTGGCGTTATGTCCCACATTGCTAGCTGCGCCAAAGCGCACTTCGACATCTGCGATTGAGGATTTGAAATCATCTGCCCAAATCGTTCCCAATATCCGCGTTTTCAGATGCGGATGAGCAGTCGAAAACTCGGCCAAATGGGGTGCGATGACCCATTGAGCAATACTTACTGACGCTGCAACGGTTAGGTTTCCAATGCGGGGACCAATGTCAAACATATCTATCGCATTTTTCAGATTCTCTATTGATGAGCTAACCTTAGGCAATAACTTGCGTCCCGCATCCGTCAGTAACAGACCCCTGGGCTGGCGCAGGAATAGCTGTGTGGCAAGGCGTTCTTCCAAAGCTCTGATCTGTTGACTGACTGCAGATTGTGTCATGCCCAATTCATCCGCCGCGGCGGTGAATTTTTGATGTCTCGCTGCAGCTTCAAAAACGCGAAACCAGTTCAATGGCGGAAGATGTCGGCTCATAGTATTTTCTGATATTAGCTTAGCTTATATCTGATGCGTATTTTTCTTAATTTGTCAAATTTCAAGAAACTCTTCACCTTGCCCAGAAAGACAAAGGATTGTGGCATGGATCCCGAAATTCGCAAAATTGTAACCTACGATGAAGAAACCTTGATTGAAGGGTACCGCGTCTCGAAAACGCCTTGGCGCATGTTTGCGGTTGCGGCTGTAGTGCGCAATCCTTGGGCAGGTCGCTTTGTCGAGGATTTGAAACCTGAAATTATGGCGTATGGACCAAAATTGGGTGAGATGATGACACAGCGCATGATTGCGCTTGCTGGTAGTGGGGATGCAATCGAAGCCTATGGAAAGGCTGCAGTCGTTGGTTTGAATGGAGAAGTCGAGCATGCCTCGGGTCTGATCCATACTCTGCGGTTCGGGAATTTCTATCGCGAGGCGGTTGGCGCAAAATCTTACTTGGCCTTTACGAATACACGTGGTGGGGCGAATGCACCTATCATGGTACCACTGATGGACAAAAATGATGCAGGTCGGCGGTCGCATTACCTGACGATCCAGTTCTCAATTCCTGACGCCCCACGTGATGATGAAATTGTGGTTGTCCTAGGGGGTGCAACATCCGGTCGTCCCCACCACCGAATCGGAGATCGTTACCAAGACCTACAGGATTTGGGCCATGATTTGGACAACCCGGCCGCGGTCTAGGGTCGGCTCTCTTGCCGCGATCTGTGCCGGGCAGGGGCCGTCCGTGACACTTTTGCATGGCGTGGGGCTGAACGCGGATGCATGGGGTGCTCAGATTGATGCGCTGTCGCAGGATTATGGGGTTACCGCATTTGATATGGCGGGTCACGGTGACAGTGCGGGTTTGACGAAAGCTGTACCCATATTATCCGACTACGTCGATGCAGTGCGCGTCAATCTAACGTCACCAACTGTTGTTATGGGGCATTCTATGGGCGCAATGATTGCCTTGAAATTAGCACAGGATCCCGCCGTGATTGGCGTGGTTGCATTGAATGCGATTTACCAGCGAACGCCGATGGCATCCGCTGCAGTGCGTGCAAGGGCCACGCAGTTGCGGGATGAACCTTCCATAGATCCCGAGCCCACATTGATGCGTTGGTTCGACGATCTGACCTCACCCGAGGCAATGGCCTGTGAAACCTGGCTACGCACAGTTCCGATGGACGGTTATCGTGCCGCCTATTCCGTGTTTGCAAATGAAAACGGCCCCACTGCATCCGAACTACAATCGCTAAACAAACCTGCGCTTTTCATCACGGGTGAGCGAGAACCAAACTCAACACCTGAGATGAGCATTCAGATGGCGGAATGTTGTCCTATGGGGCAGGCGCATATTCTCAACGATGCCGCTCATATGATGCCCATGACGCATGCGGGCGAAGTCAATGCGCAGCTGCGGACATTCATTTCGCAGTGTCACCAAGGAGAGGTCTGATGGATTTTTCACTATTTGCACATATGGAACGGGTCGATGGAACCGATAGCCATGAAACCCTCTATTCGGATTTCATTGATCTCTGCAAAATGGCGGATCAGGGCGGCATGCGCGCCATTTGGACGGGTGAACATCACGGGATGGACTTCACGATTGCGCCAAACCCCTTTTTGTCACTGGTTGATATTGCACATCACACCCAAAATGTACGCTTGGGTACAGGGACTGTTATTGCGCCGTTTTGGCACCCCATCGCGCTGGCGGGTGAGGCCGCAGCCACCGATTTGATGACCAAGGGGCGTTTGGAAATTGGAATTGCGCGTGGCGCTTATAGCTATGAATATGAACGTATTATGCCAGGAATGGACGCCTGGGAAGCGGGGCAAAGAATGCGCGAAACGGCCCCCGCACTGCGCAAATTGTGGCAGGGGGATTATGCCCACGAAGGCGAGTTTTTTCAGTTTCCCGCAACCACATCTGCCCCCAAACCTGTTCAGGAAAATGGCCCACCGATTTGGATTGCCGCGCGCGATCCAAACAGTCATGAGTTCGCCGTTGCCAATGATTTCAATGTTCAGGTCACGCCTTTGTGGCAGGGCATGGACGAAATCACATCATTGATGGAACGTTTCAATGCAGCCAAGGCGCAAAATCCAGAAAAGTCAGCCAAAATCATGCTGCTGCATCATACTTATGTTGCCAAGGATACCGCAGATGCGGATCGGGCGATCCAAGAGTTGACCAAGTTTTACTGCTATTTCGGGGCGTGGTTTCAAAATATGCGTCCAGTCACCCAAGGGGTGATTAAAAAACTCAGTGACCAAGATATCGCAGAAAATAAGATGATTTCAGCAGATAAATTGGCGCGTGATTTGACAGTTGGAACGGCAGCAGAAGTCATTGATCGGATCAAACGGTACGAGGATCTGGGATATGATGAATTTGCATTTTGGATTGACAGCGGTATGTCGGGTGATCGTAAAAAAGAGAGCTTAGCGCGCTTTATCAACGACGTAATGCCAGCATTTCAGTGAGGACAAAATGACAAACCCGCATTTTCAACTTTATATCGACGGTTCATTTTGTGAGGGCGCTGGGGGTGCGGTGATGCATAGCCAAAACCCAGCTGATGGTAAAACATGGGCCAGTTTTGCCTGCACCGACAAACAGGATGTTGAACGTGCGGTTGTTGCCGCAAAACGTGCTTTGGATAATCCTGAATGGCGCGACATGACGCAAACCGCGCGTGGAAAGTTGCTGTTCAAACTTGCGGATTTGATAGAACAACATGCAGGCCGTTTGGGTGAGTTGGAAACGCAAGACAGCGGCAAATTATTGGCCGAAACTGCGACACAAACCAAATATGTTGCGGATTATTATCGATACTACGCTGGTCTTGCCGACAAAATGGAAGGTGCGGTTTTACCAATCGACAAACCGGACATGCATGTGTTCACCAAACGTATGCCAATCGGCGTGGTTGCGGCGGTGGTTCCGTGGAACGCGCAAATGTTTTTGTCGGCTACGAAATTGGGGCCCGCCTTGGCGGCAGGGTGTTCGGTGATCCTGAAGGCCTCTGAAATCGCACCGATCCCGATGTTGGAATTTGCCAAACTAATCGATCAGGCAGGTTTTCCAGATGGTGTGGTCTCAGTGATAACAGGGGATGCCGAAAATTGTTCCATTCCATTAACACGTCACCCACAGGTCGACCGAATTGCATTCACCGGTGGTCCAGAAACCGCGCGCCACGTTGTTCGAAATTCCGCGGAAAATTTTGCGTTGACCACATTGGAACTAGGGGGTAAATCCCCAATTTTGGTGTTTGAAGATGCGGATTTAGATAGTGCGGCCAATGGTTTGATCGCTGCAAATTTTGGGGCCTCTGGTCAGTCCTGTGTGGCAGGGTCACGTGGCCTAATCCATCGAAGCATTTTGCCCGAGCTGATTGCTCGCATAAAAGACAAGGCCAGCGGAATTGTTGTTGGCGATCCGTTGAACACCGCCACGCATGTAGGTCCCTTATGTACAGGGGCACAGATTGATCGCATCGTTGATACATTGGATAAGGCACAATCGCAGGGCGCGACAATCCATTTTGGGGGTGCGCCTCTTGAACGGGATGGGAACTATATGGCACCAACCTTGGTGGAATGCCCGTCAGAGGATACCGAAACGCTACACATCGAAATGTTTGGCCCTGTTATGTCATTGATCCCCTTTGATACCGAAGAAGAGGCCATAATGATTGCGAACAACTCGCAATTCGGATTGGGATCTGGGGTGTTTACCCAGAATATTGCACGTGCGCATCGTGTTTCTGATCGCATTCGGTCTGGGATTTGTTGGGTCAATACATATCGTGCAATCTCACCAATCGCGCCGTTTGGCGGATTTAATCAATCGGGCTACGGACGCGAGGCAGGTCAGGACGCGATTTTGGATTACACCCGCACCAAAACCACGTGGATAAATACATCCGATGTACCCATGCAAAATCCGTTTGTGATGCGCTAAGACCGTGCACGGTTGTTGGTTTTAGGCATATATTCACTGCTATTGGACAGCATTATGATACAGGATTCCCACAGGTGATGCATGAGCAAAACAATCACAGAACCCGAAAAACAAATTGATGTCATCCATGAAACCGATGTTTTGGTTGTTGGATCGGGCCCTGGTGGGCTTGCCGCAGCGCTTGCCGCCGCGCGCATGGGCGTGAAAACGACCCTTGTGGAACGCTTTGGGTGTTTTGGGGGCAACATTACTACTGTGGGTGTTGAGGGGTTTGCATGGTATCGCCATGAACAAACCGTCGAAGCGGGTGGGTTGGGCCGTGAATTTGAAGATCGTGCCAAGGAAATGGGGGCTGCGGTGCCTGAAAGCCAAAGCCAATCTTACGAATTAGACTCAGAAGGATTCAAACTGGTCGCGGACCGCCTAATTGAAGAGGCGGGCGTTATCCCGATGCTGCATCGTTTGTTCGTCGCGCCAATTATGGACGGGGATCGCGTCACGGGGATTATCACAGAATCCAAAGCGGGCCGAGAGGCCTTGTTGGCGAAGGTTGTGATTGATGCCACAGGGGATGCTGATATCGCGCATCGCGCTGGTGCCCCCATCACCAAACCACCGAAAGAGGATTTGCAAGCGGCGAGTGTGATGTTTCATTGCGCAGGTGTGGATAAGAAAAAATTCATGGAAGATGTGAAAAAAAATCCACTAACCTACGCGGATTGGTCAACGGGTGAATGGACGGTGGAAACGGATGGGAAAGAGGACACAATGTTTTCTCCATTCATCAAAAAACCCTTTGAACAGGCACGTCAATCCGGATTGATCCCTGCGGATTTGTCCACCATCTCGGGAACATGGGGTGCGGTGCATGACACGGGTGAAATGACCTATATGAATTTGGTGCATCTGGCAGAATGCGATGGTACTGATCCCTCTGATTTAACCCATTTCGAAATGGAAGGTCGGCGTCAGGCGATGCTGGCGATTGATGCGCTGCGCGAATATGCGCCGGGCTGTTCGGGCATTCGATTACGAAATTTCGGCATGACGATTGGCATTCGCGATACCCGCAAAATCGACGCACATTATAACATGACCGAAGACGATGTACGCCATCAGGCCCGATTTGAAGATAGTATTGGAATCTATCCCGAATTTATTGACGGATACGGCATTCTTATCCTACCAACGACGGGGCGTTATATGCATATTCCCTATCGCTCCATGCTTCCAGAAGGGATCAAGGGTTTGCTGGTAGCAGGCCGTGCAACGGGTGGGGATCGGGTTGCGCATGCCGCAACTCGAAACATGGCCTGTTGTGCGGTATCTGGGCAGGGCGCAGGGATCGCCGCAGCCTTGGCGGTGAAAACGCGCTGCGACTTAATTGAGGTTGATATTACTGCTGTGCACGGTGCGTTGGCCAAGCAGGGTGTTCGGTATCACTAAACATAGTGTTGGCGTGAGTGGTGTTTCACGGATCACTCAAAGTTCATTTTGACATGGGCACATGTCGCTCTACCACTAAAGTGTTAGTTTTAATTATTGGATGTGCACATGCGGTTCGTATTTCTATTTATTGTGTTCTTATTCCCCCGTGTTGGTTTTGCAGAAACCATCAAGGGCAGCCACGATACTAGCATACACTTGACCTACATCGCCGAATTTAACGAACCTTGGGCAATCGAACACTTAGACAGACAATCGATTTTGCTGACGGAAAAATCCGGTCAAATGTGGCGCGTGGATGATGCGGGCAACAAAACGCTAATTCGTGGTGTCCCCAATGTCGCCTATGGCGGCCAAGGTGGATTGGGGGACATCAAACTGCATCCTGATTTTGCCGAAAATCGCCTAATCTATTTTTCCGCTATCGCTTCAGATGATGGTGGTGCAACCCGCGGTGCGGTGGTCTATCGCGCGGAATTTACGGGTGATGCACTTGAAAACGTGCAGCAAATTTGGCGACAAGATCCCTTTGTTTCTGGAATGGGACACTTTGGTCATAAACTTGCGTTTTCAAAGGATGCCGCAACAGATCGCGATGTTATTTTTATAACCTCGGGGGATCGTCAATACATGCATCCTGCGCAAAATTATGGCACCAATATTGGTAAAATCGTTCGTATCTTTGATGACGGTCGCACCCCTAAAAGCAACCCATATTTTAGTAGTCCGTCGCCCACGAAGCAAATTTGGAGTGCAGGTCATCGAAATCCATTGGGCATTGCACTTGACCCGACAGGCGCCTTGTGGAGTGTCGAGATGGGGCCAGCAGACGGTGATGAATTAAACCTGATTAAACCCGCCCGCAACTATGGTTGGCCCATCGTGTCCGAAGGAGAGCATTACGATGGTACACCCATTCCTTCACATGCGACGCGTCCTGATTTCACAGCGCCGATCAGAAGCTGGGTGCCCACAATTGCCCCATCTGCCATCCGTTTTATGGCTGAAAGTGGTGAAAATGACTGGGCCGCAAATGCATTTATAACAGGTTTAAGAAGCCGTTCATTATTTCGCATTCAAATTGAGGCAGAACGTGTCGTATTGGAAGAGGTGTTCCACTTCGAACGCCGTCTTCGAGATGTTTTGCCAATGTCAGACGATCGTATCTGGTTGATCGAAGATGGAAAAATGGCGCGTCTGATCATTGCAAAGAAACAAGATTAGGTAGGAAGATGAAGCAGGACCTTCACTGGTTTTGGGCCATTAGCAGCGCAGGATAAGAAAAACTTCATCTAGTGTGATTACAGCGCCGAAAATATGTAAAAGAGGGATCGAAGCCAATTTCAAATGTATGTGTTAAGTCTTTTGACTTAATTGATTAGTGTCAGATCACTTGGCATCCTATGATTAAGAACGGTTGCCGCGTTGACTATATCGTTGTCATGGGCCCGCTTTTTTGCGGCTGTGTGATCCAATCCGTGGTCTAGCCAACGGTTGATCAGTCGGCGTTCCAATTCGTCAAAATCGGCCTCAACAAAAACGGAATAGCCCCAGAACTGACTTAGGTCGCGCCAATCCTCTTGGTCCAGCAATAGATAATTGCCTTCAACGATGACATATTGGTCGCCACCCGTAATTTTTGCCGCATTGGGTATTGTACAATCTTTCGCACGATCAAACATTGGAATGGACACTTCGTCCTCCTTCAACAGGCTTTCCAAGGTCGATGTGAACGCCGATACATCAAACGTCATTGGCGCCCCTTTGCGATGCAGTAACCCTTTCGCAATTAGGGTTTCGTTATCCATATGGAACCCGTCCATGGGAACAATGGCGGCTTGTTTTTTTGCTTGGTTCAGCTTGTCACAGAGGCATTCGGCCAATGTGGATTTCCCAACCGCGGGTGGCCCTGCGATCGCAACAAGGCAGCGTTTGTCTGATTGGAGATGTGCCGACAACGCATCGAAAATGCGATTTGTTGTGTGTTCCAACGTCATTGGTTGTACTCGTCCTACGTCGGGTTTTTTGCGCCTGTCATATAAGCGACGGCGTCAGACATCTCATGGTCTTTTGGGTCTATAACGGTCAGTCGTTTTCCCAAACGGTGAATATGAATGCGATCACAAACTTCAAAAACATGTGGCATGTTGTGACTGATCAGGATGATCGGAATGCCACGGGATTTCACGTCTTGGATCAACTCAAGAACACGCCGACTTTCTTTTACGCCTAGGGCGGCTGTTGGTTCATCCAAAATGATGACTTTCGATCCGAATGCAGCGGCACGTGCCACGGCGACACCTTGGCGTTGACCCCCTGAAAGTGTCTCGACCGCTTGGTTGATGTTTTGAATGGTCATCAAGCCTAACTCAGATAGTTTTTCACGCGCAAATTCCTGCATACGCTTTTTATCCAATTGCTTGAAAACAGATCCCATAATACCCGGTTTGCGCAACTCGCGACCCATGAACATATTATCCGCAATCGACAATGCGGGGCTCATGGCCAATGTTTGATACACGGTTTCAATGCCGTGCTTGCGCGCGTCAATTGGTGATGTGAAAGAGATCGGCTTGCCATCTAAATATACGCTGCCTTCGTCTGGTGTGACTGCGCCGCATAGTGCCTTGATCAGGGTTGATTTACCCGCGCCATTGTCACCAATAACGCCCAAAATTTCACCGGGCATCAATTCAAAGTCACAGTGATCTAGCGCCGTCACACGACCGTAGCGCTTCACAAGTCCTTTTGCAGAAAGAATAGGTTCCATTAGCTTGTTACCTTTCTGATCCATTGATCAACTGTTACCGCGCCAATGATCAGCATGCCGATCAACATGAATGTCCACTGGGGATCTGCACCCGCCATCCGAAGGCCCAGTTCAAATACGCCAACGATCAAGGCGCCGAAAAATGCGCCGACAATGGATCCGCGCCCGCCAAATAGGGAGATGCCGCCGATCACAACCGCTGTGATAGCCTGAATATTTCCCACTACACCTGTTGAGGCAGAGGGGGATACCGAACTAAACCGTCCAATCATAACCCATGCAGCCAAGGCGCAGATGAAACCAGCAAGCATGTACACAGACATCAACGTGCGGTGCACGTCGACGCCTGCAAGTTCAGCGGCCTCGGGGTCATCACCAACGGCATAAACATGGCGCCCCCATGCGGTTGAACGCAGCGCGTAGGCCAAGATAATTACCAATGCAACCATCAGCACCACGCCAAAGGTAAATGTCGCGCCACCGAATTTGATTTTGGTGCCCAAGAATTGGAGGAAGGCCGCCTGTTCTGCGATATCCTGACTGCGCAAAGTTTCGTTTGCTGAATATAGGTAGTTCGCGGCCAAAACGATTTGCCACATGCCAAGCGTCACGATGAATGGGGGAAGCTTTACGCGGCTAACCAACCAACCGCTGATCGCACCAAGTCCAGTGCCCACAGCCAAGCCAAGTGCTACGGACATGGGCGCAGGAATTCCATATCGAAAACTAAATTGCCCCATGATCACTGTGCAAAATACAGCAATCGCACCAACAGACAGGTCAATCCCCGCCGTCAAGATAATAAGGGTTTGCGCTGCGGCAAGAACGCCGACAATTTGGACCTGTTGCAAAATAAGGGTTAGCGCGAAGGGCGAGAAAAATTTTGACCCCAATAAAATGCCAAATAATGCGATGGCAAACACAAGGACGATTAACGGAACGAGGGCAGGGGTCACATGAAGCGCGTGTTGCAAACGGCCGACGAATCCTTTGCGATGGTCGTCGAAATCGGCCACTTCATCGGATGCGTCCGATACTGCCTTTTCATAATCTTGCGAAGATGACATTTACATTCCTTCCTCAATCGCCCGCGGTTTCAGTTTGTATGTCGTATTATATGCTGAGAGCGGACGATTGTCCGCTCCCAAATTCCTGATGGCCCAAGGGCCAATCGGGAGGAGAAATTATCCCCAGCAGAGGTTTGTACCTTCTGCAACATTGATGCTGTCGACACCATCAACTGCTTCTGCAGCAACCAATGATACACCAGTGTCTAGGAAGTTTTTGCCAGGTGTGTTTGCAGGCAATGTTCCGTCTTTTGCAAATTGTGCAATCGCTTCGATACCAAGGGATGCCATCAACAATGGGTATTGTTGTGATGTCGCTGCAATCACACCGTCTGCAACGTTTTTAACACCTGGGCATCCGCCGTCTACAGATACGATTGTGACATCGTTTTCACGACCAATTGCCTTTAGCGCTTCGTATGCACCTGCGGCCGCTGGTTCGTTGATTGTGTAGACAACGTTGATCATCGGATCTTGGGCTAGGCAGTTTTCCATCGCTGTGCGACCGCCTTCTTCGTTACCCGCTGTGACCTCGTTACAAATGATGCGTGCGTCTGTTTCGTCGCCCCATTTGTTTGGGTCACCTAGGTCAATACCAAAGCCTTTAAGGAAACCTTGGTCACGTAGAACGCCAACTGTTGGCTGGCTGATCGCAAGGTCAAGCATCGCGATTTTTGCATTTGCCGCATCTGCGCCAAGTGCTGCTGCTGCATATTGACCGATCAATTCACCCGCTAGGAAGTTATCTGTTGCGAATGTTGCGTGTGCCGCGCCAATTGGTTCCAGCGGAGTATCAAGCGCGATCACCAATAGACCTGCATCTTTCGCCTGTTCAACCGAAGGAACGATTGCAGCTGTGTCAGACGCTGTCAAAAGGATACCTGATGCACCATCTGCGATACATGTTTCGATGGCTGCAACTTGGCTTTCGTTGTCGCCGTCGATTTTACCCGCATAGCTTTTCAGTGTTATGCCAAGCTCTTCTGCTTTCGCAGCAGCGCCTTCGCGCATTTTTACGAAGAAGGGGTTTGTATCTGTCTTTGTGATCAAGCATGCGCTTGTAGAGTGGCTGCCCGCAAGCGCGGCGCCAGCAGTCGCGACTAGGGCAATCGCAGTCGCTGTCATTAACTTTTTCATTTTATTCTCCCATTGGTTGTGCCGAGTGAAGCGCACTCAAAAACGCCACACTCGAATGCTGCACATTAAGCGACGATTCTTGAGGTTAGTCAATAAATAAATCAACTTTATTTATTATTGATTTTTGATTTGATTTCGGTGTTAATTAACGCGATAGACCGCAGAGCTCTGACGCGGGATGGTGAAGAATGACGGACCAGGCCTCAAAATTTGACGTTGAAGGAACGAACCAATCGGGCGTGCGGGAACGCAACGAACGACTTGTGTTATCGATCCTGCGTCGGGAGGGGCCATTGCCCAAAGCGGAAATTGCACGTCGTACCGGTTTATCGGCGCAAACGGCATCTGTGATCATGCGCGCATTAGAAAGCGATGGTCTGATCGCCAAGGGGGAAAAGGTGCGCGGGCGCGTGGGCCAACCATCGGTTCCAATGTCACTTGCACCTGATGGTGCTTATTTCTTTGGGCTGAGCGTGGGACGGCGGTCTGTTGAATTGATCCTGACGAATTTTATTGGAGAAGAAATCACGCATCGCCGCGAAAGCTATGCCTACCCCCTGCCGTCTAATGTCTTGGACTTCGTGCAGTCAGCTTCAGATGAAATCTTGCAGGATTTAGAGCCTGCACAAGCAGATCGAATATCTGGCATGGGAATCGCGATTCCCTTCTTTTTATGGGATTGGGCGGTCACGATTGGTGCCGACCCTGAAAAAATGGATCACTGGAAAAATTTTGATCTTCGGAACGAATTGTCCAAATTATTTGAATTTCCAATTTACCTTGGGAATGATGCCTCCTGTGCCTGTGGCGCTGAACTGGTGTTTGGCGTTGCGGAAACGCCTGCCGATTTTCTGTATATCTATTTTGGCCACTTCATCGGTGGGGGTGTTGTGATGAATGGGTCGCTTTATAAAGGTTCCTCTGGAAATGCAGGCGCGATTGGCCCCTTCCCAATCAATGGGCGTCAAATGGTGGATGTTGCGTCGTTAAACGGATTGGAACGTCGTCTTATCGAGGCGACAGGTAGTGCCGCTGAAATAGTCGAAAAAACCGAAAATTGGAATTTGGACGCCAAAATTTTGGAAGATTGGCTGGCCGAAGCAGTTCCAGCAGTTACGCGAATGATCACTGGTGCGATTTCCATTATCGATTTCCCTGCTGTTTTAATTGATGGAAATTTACCAACCGATCTGAGGGAAGTTTTGGTTGACCGAATTACAACGGAACTGAAAAACGAAAATCTGGCAGGCTTGGTCGTACCACAAATTATTGAGGGTTCAATGGGTCCCAAAGCGCGCCCCATGGGGGCAGTGAGTTTACCACTCGCCAAGCGGTATATGTTAGAGGCCTAAATCAGCAATTTAGCGAACGATACGCAGCGAAATTTTGTTTAAAATTCTGATAGGCCCGTTCAAAGGCGTCTATGAGATTGGTATCAGGTTTAACGACACGGCTGACGGTTGGGCTGCGCATAACATTATTATAATCTGATCCACAGCTTGCAATTTGAGCAAGGCGCGCGGCACCAAGTGCGGGCCCAAAATCCCCATCCTCGGGGACCTGCAATTCGATTTGAAGAACTGTTGCCAATAGCTTGAGCCAATAATCTGACTTTGCACCTCCGCCGATCGCGTAAAGCGCTTTTGGCAGCGCGCCTGTTTGCCGAAGTGCCTCGAGCGAATCTCGTAATCCAAAGGCGACACCTTCCAAAACGGATTGGGTTAAATCAACTGCATCATTTTGAATGGAAACATTGAGGAAGCCTCCACGAACCTTGGCATCATTGTGGGGTGTCCTCTCGCCCGAAAGATAGGGCATGAACTTCACTGCACTTGGTGTGCGCAATGCATCAGGCAAGGCGCGGGTAAGTTGTGCAGGTGTTTGTCTTGTGATCTTGGAAAGCCAATTCAAACTGTCTGTGGCCGATAACATGACACCCATTTGATACCACCGGGCTGGCAAAGCATGACAAAACGTGTGTACTGCGGTTGCGGGTGCGGGATAACATCCATCGCGGGCAATTAAGATAACGCCCGATGTCCCCAAGGAAACAAAACCCTGACCCTCTTTGAACGCACCGATGCCACATGCGGCGGCGGCGTTATCGCCTGCGCCGCCTGCGATGACGACATCCTGTTTCAATCCCCATTTCCGTTTCAAATCCTGTCGTAACATACCAGCGGCGTCACAACCTTCGACCAGGTTGGGCATCTGGGACACGTCCATGCCGCCAATGGACAAAAGCGTATTTGACCAGTCGCGCGCATTAATATCCAACCACGATGTGCCCGCACTGTCGGAAAAATCAGCCACATAGTCGCCCGTTAAGTGGTAATTTAGATAGGCTGCGGGCAATAAAACTTTCGCGGTTTTTGTGAAAATTTCAGGTTCGTGTTTCGCGACCCAAGCCAGTTTTGGCGCAGTGAACCCAGGAAATACGATATTGCCCGAAATATCGCGGAACACGGGATTTTGATCTATGGCTGCGGCTTCTGTCGCAGCGCGGGTGTCGTTCCACAAAATGCAGGGGCGCAGAACATTCCCCATGTCGTCCAATAATGTTGCCCCGTGCATATGTCCTGCAACGCCGATGCCGATTAGATTAGCAAAGCGTGGCTCGGTGATGCGGAGTTCCTCAACAACCGCATCCAACGCATCAATCCATAGTTTGGGATCTTGTTCTGACCAACCGGGTGCAGGAGAGCGCGTCGTATAGTCGGCCTCGACCGTACGAATTGCCAAACCCGCCTCGTCCATAAGCATTGCACGCAGGCCCGATGTTCCAAGATCAATTCCCAAAAAGCTCAAAATACATCTCCGTCATGAACAATGCCGCTGTGTCAACATAATGCCGTTGAGCAAGGCGGATCAATGCGAATTCTCACCGTCCGTAGTTTGTTCATAGGTAAAATTTGGATTACGGGCAGGGTGAGATATGCTAAGATCACAACAAACTATTATTGTGGTGAATAACCTATGCTGCATCGCTTTTTATGGGCAACGACCCTATCCCTTTTGTTGACAGGTCCTGCATTTACAATGTGTGCCGACTGTGACTTCAGCGGGCAAAATTTGGCCTTTGCGGACTTCCGCGATCAAGATTTGTCGGGTGCAAATTTTTCGGATGCCTATTTGGTCAACGCAAAGTTTGACGACGCAAATCTGGAAAGTGCTGATTTTTCGGGTGCACGTGCAAACAACGCAACATTTCGCAATGCGCGATTGCGCAATGCAAGCTTTGCTGGGGCCGAAATTGAGTTGGCGGATTTTACAGGTGCGGATGTCAATGGCGCTGATTTCACGAATGCATTTGTGCGGCATGCCAATTTGACAAAACGTCAGGTCAATCAGAGCAATTATTGCAAAGTACAGCTGCGTGATGCGTCTGCAACTGGGACATTTTGTGAATGACAACCAATTCTCAAAAATAGAATTTATGGCGATTTACTACATCTTGTCACGAGCCGAACAGCTGGGTTTGCCGACTCAGCTTACCTGCGTAACATGTCCATTTCGACATGGTTGTTTTCGGAACTCTCAGGCGACTAGCCAAACCGTGCTTCGCGAGCGCGGATGACGGCGCAGATCGTTTCGTTGTATGGTGTGGGCACGCTCATCTCTTTGCCCAATCTTAGGATTGCGCCATTTATCGTACCAATTTCGGATGCGCGCTGTGCCTCGTGATCTTGCAACATCGAGGGTTTGGCCGTCCCCACGCGAGTTGCAAATTCGGTGACATATCGCACTGGATCATCGAATGAAAAATTGATGCCTAGTCGCGTTCCAATGGCAAAGGCCTCTTTCATGCATGATAGGGCAATGCTCCATTCCGCGTCGTGCGCGCTTAGTTCGGCTACATTTTTATCAAACACGGTGCAAGGACCAGAAAGAGCGACGTTGCACAGCAGCTTTTCCCAAATCAACTGGGCAATATCGTCATAGATTTCAACGTGAAATCCACCATCGCGCCAGGCATCTACTACACGGGATAATCTGTGTTCTTTGGCGCCTTGCATTAGACCTAAACGGATTTGTTTCATTGATGTGTGCGCTGCATGCGCAGGCCCTGTCATTGACGCACCAAACCCCTCGGCAACGCCCAAAATAATTTGGGATTTTGGAATGAATGCAGCAACATCATCTCCTGCTCCAAGACCGTTTTGAATGGTTAGGACCATAGCATTGGGGGTAAGAGTTTTGGCAATGGCCTCTGCACTTTTGTGCACCCCAAACGATTTTGTTGCAATGATATAGAGATCAAAGGGTTCATCAGATGGCAGTTCGCGGATTGCCCGAACGTTGGTTGCGCGTAATTGACCCTCTGGTCCATCAATTGTTAGGCCCCCTGAATTTATAGCATCTACGTGATCTGCCCAAACATCTATGGCGCAGACAGAGTGGCCCGCATTTGATAATCGCGCCGCATAAATGGACCCCATGGCCCCTGTCCCAATGATGGCAATTTTCAATGGTGTGGTCATGTCGATGTTCCAATTCCGAATTCTGCCGCCAAAGCGTCATGAATGTGTTTGGGTAGATGGGTTTGTTTTGGGCCGTTTAGTATGTCTTGCGCCCGTTGGATGGCACGCTGCTGCATGTCGGCTGCCCCAGATTGATCAAGGTCTGTCGCCCCTGCGCGTTCAGAGATGTCGGGGTAGACAAAATCACTGCGCATTCGGGCATAGGTTTCTGGTTGACCCAAGAAATGGCCCTCACCTTCCACTACTGTTTGGATGGCATCTAGCGCCAGTGTTTCCTGAGAAATTGTAACGGGCGCATGTGCGCGTAATACTGCGCCCAGCATGTCATTATCCGCAACCATTCCAGCAAGGCTGGTTCCCATTAGGCTTGCTTGGCTACCTGCGGCTTGCGTCACCAAATTGGCACCTGCGGAAATGGCGGCTGAAACGCCCAATGCTTTTTCATACCCTGCTTGGTGATCGACGTGTCGGCTGCCTGTTGCGCCCGCGATGATTGAACAGGGAACATCCAAATGCCGCAGAACCTGCAATACCATTGTATTGGCCTGTGCCTGTTCGCCTGATCCCCCCGCCAAACCACCCGAACGCAGATCCGTGATCATGGGGCGGGGCCCCGCGATGCGGGCGGCGGCGGGGTCGATCATATGCACCCACACCAACCCTGCTAGGGTTTCCGCAAGCGTTTGTGCCGTAGCGCCCGCCAGTGTGACGGGGCTGGATGCGCCAACTTGGCCAAACACATTACAATGCACTGGAATACCAAATTTGACGGCCTCTTGCATAACCAACATGCTCTCGTTATGTAACCGCAGGGGCGGCACTGCATGATTGATATTTAGCGATAAAAACGGGCGGGCGCGAAATGCATCCTCGCTGCCTGCAATAGTGTAACAAAGCTGCGCAATGTTACTCACATGCGCCGCGTCCGAGGCTTGGACCATGACATGCTTGGCGCAACCCATAAGTGAGGTAGCTGCGGTAGCACGATCGAGTTTCAGGGGATCGTCAACATCACGCGCGACAACGGAACGCGCAAAAAAATTGATGTGCCTACACTCATGGGCGATGCGCGCTGCATCATACAAATCGCGCAACACAGCTTCCCTGTAATCTGCGGTTGACAAATCGTGCACCATTGGTGCTGCGCCACCTGTTCCTAAATATACGTTTGCCCCGCCAACATGCATGTCGAATTCATCTTCTTGGCCTGCAAGCAAAACGGTTTTCGGCATGGCATCGATAGTTTCAAGAATAAGTTTTTTAGGAATTGTGACGCGTTCGCTAGACATCTTAGCGCCTGCCTCGCACATAGCGTTACTAATTTCGGGTGAAACCTCGGCTAATCCGATGGTTTCTAAAATTTGGATTGCTGTATTCAGCAGTAGCTTACGATCGTCTTGTGACAGCCTATGAATGTCGCCGCCTACGCGGTGATTGACGGGCATGTTGCCTGTTTCATCCGACTTTGAAATGTTTCGATTTCTACGCATTCTAAACTTCGATCCTATTGAATTCAAAAATAGGATCAATCGGTATTCTGCGCGGCATTTCACATTTTGAAGCGGAACAACATTTACGATGATCCAAATGTTGCAAATATATAGGGGACTTTGTTTGCCGTTTTGGAAAAGTGACCCGAGGATATTCAACCCAATGGAACCCAAATCGGATTGGCGTAAAGCGATGACCTGCCGTTATTGCGGCAGGCTCAGTTTGCTCATCCTGCCGCCATCAACACGATAAATTTCACCTGTGATGAATGCAGCGTCATCTGACGCAAGAAAGGTAATAAGAGCCGCAACATCCCGTGGTTTACCCGTGCTGCCGATGGGATGAATTTTGTCTATATCTCGGCGAAAGGCGTTAGGATCGGGCATGTTGTCGATGTAATCTATGTTCAAATCTGTATCAATCCAACCAGGTGCCACTGCATTGCAACGAATCCCATCTTCGCCATGATCCACAGCAATTGCCTTGGTCAGGCTATGCAATCCTGCCTTGGATGCGCCATAGGCTGCGTGCATTGGGTTTGATCCCAATCCCTCGATCGAGCCTGTGTTCACAATTGCCCCTTTTGTTTTGCGCAAATGCGGCAGTGCGGATTTTATCAATAGGAACGGGGCAGTTAGGTTCACATTGATTGTGCGCATCCAATCATCAAGCGACATATCCTCGGCATAGGCCTCTTGCATGATACCTGCATTGTTGATCAAAACGTCCAACTGACCTTGCATCGAAACGACCTGATCCACCACGGCGCTGGTGGCGATGGGATCGGCAAAATCGACGCTGATTGATGGAAAGTCTGTATCAATCCCGCGCTGCGCCGTAATCACGATTGCGCCTTCATCGCGTAGGCGTTTTGCTGTGGCCTGTCCAATCCCGCTGCGTCCGCCAGTGACAAGCGCAACTTTGTTTTCAAACCGCATCATGACACAGGCTTTCCGCCGTTCACCTCAACCAATGTGCCCGTCATGTAGCGGGACTGATCAGAGACCAGGAACAGCACCACATCGGCGATATCTTCGGGTTCTGCGATACGGCCAAGGGGCACAGTTTTACCCAATTCCGCAATGGCCGTGTCTGGATCAAACCCGCGTTCGCGTAACCCTGTACGCAGCATTGGTGTGTTCACCTCATTCGGGCAGACGGCATTGACGCGAATATTCTGGTGTCCGTGATCCATTCCCAGACATTCGGTCATGGATGCAATCGCGGACTTTGTCATACAATAAAGCGGGTGGTTGAGCCCGGGTGCCTTGCCGCCCCAGCACGAAGATGTATTTACGATAACGCCACCGCCCTGTTTTGCCATCACTGGGATCGCCGCGCGACAAATACGAAACGGCGCCTCGACATTGACGCCCATGGACAGCGCCCAATCAGCGTCAGTTGTTTCATCAATCGTGCCGCGTGTGATGACGCCTGCGTTGTTCACAATGATGTCGATGGATCCCAATGCCGCAACCGTCGCGGTTATCAATCCATCGCAATATTCTGGGTTTAATAGATCACCGTCCAAATGCGCATCTGCGGCAATGGCACTGCTGTCACGATCTGCTGTGGCGACACGCGCGCCTTCTGCACGTAATCCCGCAACAATAGCCTGCCCAATTCCACCAGCGGCACCTGTGACCAGCGCGGTTTTCCCAGAAAATCTCATGATCTGTTCCTTATCTATTTGGGCCAAATCAATCGCAAAAGATTTCGGAAAAACCGCTTAATTACGACATTGCAAGTGTTAACCGAGTTCGCCGTGCAACACATATTTCAGGATTTGTGCAACCTGTGCTGGGGTGGATGTCACGGCCAGCGCGGCGGCGTCCACCTCTTTAAGGGCGTGCTGATGATCGTGTCCATGCATAATGATCAGTGATTTTCCAAGTGCGGCTGCATAGCCCGCATCAAACGCCGCGTTCCATTGTTTGTATTTTTCGCCAAAGCGGACCACGACGACATCTGCATCACTGATTGCTTTGCGCGTGCGGATGGCGTTCACTTTGGCGCCCTTATTATCATGCCAAAATTTATTGTCCTCAGCCCCCAAAATGGCGATACCGCAATCATCACTTGCTGCGTGGTCCAAAACAGGAGAGGTGAAGGTGACATCCAAGCCCTGACACAGTTCCATAATTTCGTCGCGCCAATTTGTGTGGATTTCGCCTGATAGATAAATTTGCATGATCGTCTTCCTTTTACTTTGACTGGATGTAATGGGATTTACGCATTTTGCAAATGTTGAAGATATGTGCGCGCGGCTTATCCTTCATCGTGTAGACACTTGTAGGGACAGTCGAATGGATAACAAAATACTGGAAGAGGGCGGCTGGACAGTCGCATCCGATGGCCATTCGGCCAACAAAACATATCGTTTCCCAAGCTTTTCTGCGGCGATTGCGTGGATGGCGTCACTTGTTGATCAGATCGACGCCCTGAACCATCATCCAGAATGGCGAAACGTTTATAATCGTGTGGAGGTGCGCCTTACGACACATGACGCAGGTACGCTGACCGAGTTGGATATCCAACTGGCACGTGTTTTGGATCAAAGTTTTGACCTTATGCAGGGTTGAATTCGCACTCTTTCAGAACATCAAGTGGCACAATATCCAATGCGCGCGCATGTGTTGCCTCTAACACGACTTTGGGTGCGCAACCCTCTTCATAGGCTTGTAAAAAGCGTCCCGCACACAGGCACCAATGATCTCCTGGCTTTAACCCATGAAATCCGTATTCCGGGCTTGGGGTAGAGAGATCATTTCCAAGATATTGGGACAACATCAAAAATTCTTTATCCATTATGGCGCAGACCGTGTGGCTGCCCCGATCTTCTGCACATGTATCGCAGGACCCATTTCGAAAGAAACCTGTCACAGGATCCATTGAACAGGGAGTCAAATCACCACCTAATACATTTTTTGAGGGCTCTTTTTCCATGGGGTCTCCAAAATGTTGGCTGTGACACAGTTAGTGCAAGACCACCGCTTGTCATCTGAAATTTTCGACACGTTATCCTTGGCTTTGTCGAATAACGCGTTCCAGAGCATCCAAAAATCGGGACCGATCTGATTTTGAAAACGCTTTGGATCGACCCTGAAAAAACGGATCTGCTGATCTAATATCCGACATCAAATCACGCGCGGCTAATACGGGCCCAATGTTTTTGGACGTCAAAATCTCACCATTGGGTTTTACGACAAGTGATCCGTGTTCAATTGTTCGGGCGGCCAGTGGAATATCAGATGTGACAACAATATCCCCTGGTCCGCAATGATCGGCGATCCACTGATCAGCCACATCCGCGCCGTGGTCCACAACTACGGTTGTGACAATGGGATTTTGAGATGGACGAATGCCGCCGTTGCTAACAACAAACACGGAGATTTTGTGACGGGTGGCGGTTTTTTCCACTTCTGCTTTGACGGGGCAGGCGTCGGCATCAACGTAAATCTTTGTCATCTAAATCGCCCGTTATTTATTTCTTTCTCCGACATATCGTGAAACGCATTTGGGGTCACGGGCAAATCGGAAAATCACGCATTGCTTTCATTTTGGGGACGGGTAAATTGAGGTCACTCAACTTTGCAACAGGAAATCAAATGTCCCAATTGCCAATGATCCTTGAACTGGGTGTGGGCAGTGCCCTGCGTTCAGGAAGCTATACCAAAGCTGCCTGCCGTGCAGTGCGTGACGCCCTATGGTGCAATTCGATCAATTTGGTCGAAGTCTTTGGCGCAGAAAAGAGCAGCATGCAGATCAAGGCAGAAATCGCCTGCCAAAATCCCAATGCTATTGACCTAACCGCGGTTGAGGCGGAATTTCCCTATGGCAACGTAACGGCCACAGCCGTGCAAGGTGGCTTGGACATTCCAAACCCAAATAAACCAGATCAACCCAGTGCAATTATCGCACATGCGGCGATCATCGTGTCACTGGATGTCACGAAAAAGGAGCGTGCAGCATGAAACGGTTGATTTTGGAAATGGGGTCGGGTGCCGACCTATATGGTATGGATTATACCAAGGCCGCACTCAGGGCGTTTAACGATGCAATTCGGCATAGTTCGATCATTCTGTTTCGTTCACTTGATTTGGATCATTCGGTGATGAATGTCAAAGTAACGATTGGAGTGCAGGACCCGGAACAAGTTGATGTTGACCGCCTGATGGCCGAAGTGCCGCGTGGCAATCCGCAGATCAACGTTGTCTTTGGCGGCCATAACATCACAACAACCGCGGGTGAAAACTCAACCGTGGTGGCCACCTGCGCGATTGAAGCCTTTGTTCCTGATCTAAGTCAGGATTGGAGTGTTGCTTAAAACCGATTGCACGTGAAAATATCCTGTGCATTTATCAAATGAAAAGTGGTGGAGAAAAATATGCTTGAGCAATCTCAAATTGAAGATTTCCAAAAAAACGGCGCTGTGTTGTTAAAAGGTGTTTTCGCGGATTTTGTTGAAACAGCTCGTGAAGCAATCGAAGAGAACATGCAAAATCCCAGTTGGCGCGAACGTACCTATCGCCCTGATGATGGGGGACAAGCGTTTTTTCAGGATTATGTTGTATGGGATCAGTTTGATGGGTATCGCGCATTGGTACGGGACTCTGCCATGCCTGAATTGGCCGCAAAACTGATGCAATCAAAAACCGCGCGTGTGTTTCATGATCATATTCTGGTCAAAGAACCCGGGAATTCGGTCGTCACTCCATGGCATCAGGATCAGCCTTATTACCTGTGCGAAGGACGTCAAAGCGTCAGTTTTTGGGTCCCCTTGGATCCTATCCCGCGGGAACGCACGATTGAATATATCGCGGGTTCGCACAGATGGGGTAAAGATTTCAAACCACAGCGCTTTGATGGAACCGACCTGTTTGAAGGAGACACAAGTGAGGCGGTGCCTGACGTGGATAACCTGCGGGACGAATTGGATATCCTGGGTTGGGAAATGGAACCAGGGGATGCGGTTGCGTTCAACTTTCGCACGTTGCACGGCGCGCCTGCCAACGCCTCGCCAAACCGCCGGCGCGTGATTTCGATGCGTTGGGTTGGGGATGATGCTGTTTTTGCGAAACGCCTTGGAACCACATCACCTGCGTTTCCTGATTTAGACTACACACCGGGCACGCCTTTTGATGCGCCCGAGTTTCCGGTTTTGTATACAGAATAAAAAAAGGCCCCGCAAATGATGCGGGGCCAGTCCAACAGGGAGGTGTACTCGTGTACACCACTGCAACTAGTCGCTGTTACATTCAATTACAAGAATATAAATGATACCTTATTGTCGCAGGGCAGGATCTAGTGGTAGTTGGGCCACAATTTAAACGGTCCAGGTTGTAAAACCTTTGGCAAATACCTCTGTAATGGAATGCAGCATGACGCACACTTCAAATAAAACGGCCGATGAATTGATTGATCTTCTTACGCTTGAGGAACAAGTTTCCATTCTTGCGGGTGCGGATTATTGGTCGACCCCCGCGATTGATCGGTTGGGGATTGCAAAGTTACGTGTGACAGATGGGCCCAACGGTGCGCGCGGCAGCGGATCAATCATTGGTGGGGTCACAGCGGCCTGTTTTCCTGTTGGTATCGCACTGGGCGCAACATGGGACGTGGATTTGGTACGCCGCATCGGAGCAGCCATCGCGGATGAGGTGAAATCAAAGGGCGCGCATGTGCTACTGGGGCCAACGATTAATATGCATCGCACGGTCACCAACGGGCGGAATTTTGAATGCTATTCCGAGGATCCTGAATTGGCGGCCGATCTGGCCGTTGCTTATATCACAGGTTTGCAGGGAAATGGCGTGGCCGCGACGGTGAAACACTTCATCGGGAATGAATCCGAGATTGA
>JAFMKS010000012.1:16467-22138 GCA_017852835.1 Paracoccaceae bacterium | reverse complement strand
TTGGTTCAGGCGGTTCACGATGGATTGGTGCGTGCAGAAACGGTGCGTGAACGTGCGCTCGCCATTTTGCGATTAATGGAACGTGTCGGTTCCTTGTCTGATCACCGACCCTTTGAAGAACATGCAGACAATCGCCCCGAACATCGTGCCCTCATCCGACAGGCAGGGTCCGCAGGAACGGTTCTGTTGAAGAATGATGGTGCACTGCCGCTAAATCCCGACAGCGGCACAGTTGCAGTGATCGGTCCCAACGCAGATGTTGCACAAATCATGGGTGGCGGATCGGCGCAATTAAACCCACATTATCGGATCACCCCGCTGGATGGAATGATCCAGCGCATCGGTCAGGACCGCATTGAATTTGCCAAGGGATGCGCAAATCACCGTTGGGAACCTGTGATTGAGGGTGAGTTCCATGCAGAATATTTCGATAATGAAGGCCTGCGCGGACCTGCGATACACACCGATACAATAAATGGATCTGTGGTTTTTTGGCATGAAGAGGTGGCCGAGAGTAAAGTCGATCCAAACGCCTTTTCTGTCCGCGTATCAGGATCCTATACGGCGACAGAAGACGGCGAACACAGTTTTGGCCTGCATGCTGCGGGGTATGCGAAACTTTACGTTGATGGCGCATTGGTTGTTGATGCGTGGGACACGTGGAGCAAGGGGCGCACATTCTTTGAAGAGGGCTGTGATGAGCGCACGGGAAATGTTACTCTAAGCGCGGGACAGACCGTTTCCGTCGTGATGGAATTGCGCACCAAACCTGCGGATAATTTGTATTTCACGGCGTTCCGTTTTGGTGTGTCGCGCGTCCTTGGCCAAACCGAAATTGATGCGGCGGTTGCCGCGGCATCGCGCTGCGATACCGCCGTGGTTTTGGTGGGCCGTTCGGGCGAATGGGATACAGAAGGGTCTGATTTGGAAAACATCGACCTGCCACGCAATCAAAATGTGTTGATCGATGCGGTTTGTGCCGCAAATCCCAATACGGTTGTTGTTCTGCAAACGGGTGGACCCGTGGAAATGCCGTGGGTCATGCAGGCGCCCGCAGTTTTACAGGCATGGTATCCAGGCCAAGAATGTGGAAACGCGATTGCCGATGTCCTGTTTGGGGATGCCGATCCCGGGGGCCGTTTGCCGCAAACCTTCCCCGCGCGTTGGCAGGATAACCCAAGCCACAGTCAAGACCCCGAAATATATCCGGGTGCTGCAGGAACAGTGCGATACGGCGAAGGTGTTTTTGTCGGTTATCGTCATTATGAAAAACACGGGATCACACCCTTGTTCCCATTTGGCCATGGGTTCAGCTATACTGAATTTTCCCTATCGAATGTCTCAACGCGTGCAGATGACCGTGATGTTGTGGTGTCTGTCGACGTCACGAATATCGGGAACCGCGACGGATCGACGGTTGTTCAACTCTATCTGTCAGATCATGGTGCAGCCATTGACCGCCCCGAAAAAGAACTGCGTGCCTTCGCAAAAGTGGCCTTGCGGGTAGGTGAAAAAACCACCGTTAATCTGATGCTCTTACCACGTGATTTCGCATATTTTGACGTTGAAACGGGATCTTGGCATGTGAACGGTGGAGTATATACTTTGCACATTGGGTTTTCATCAACGGATATTGTGATGACGCAGGATGTGTCGCAAGAGGCACGCATGCTGCCCGTCTGAGCAGTTTTAAATAGACCCAATTCGATCACTGTGCCAAATTTCAAATCAGCAGTCTGGGGAATTGGCGATGAAATGCGCGATGATCGGTTTAGGGATGGTTTCTGGCACCTATGCGCAGGCCATATTGAACAGTGCGGATATCACGCTGGATCTTGTTTATGCGCAGACCTTGGATAGCCGGAATGCCTTTTTGGAAAAGTGGTCTGACTTAGGAGCGCGTGCTGCAAACGACATTGATGAAATTATTGCATCGGATGCGGATTTTGTGATCGTAACAACGCCGCCCAATGCGCGTTTGGATATTGTTGAACGCTTGGCACATGCAGGTAAACCCATTTTGATGGAAAAACCTGTTGAGCGTAATTTGCAAAATGCACGTGATTTGGTCGATATCTGTGCGCAGCATGATGTTCGCCTTGGCATCATGCTACAACATCGCGTCCGTCCCGTTGTTGGCCAGTTGCGTCGCCGCCTCGACGATCTTGGGGATATTCATATTGTTGAGGTTTCGGTTCCGTGGTGGCGTGATCAATCCTATTATGATGCGCCTGGGCGCGGAACCTATGCACGTGATGGGGGTGGTGTGATGATATCACAGGCGATCCACACTTTGGATTTGATGCTATCATTGACGGGACCCGTGAAAACGGTTTCGGCGCTGGCCGCCACATCGAAAAGCCATCAAATGGAGGCCGAAGATTTCGTGTCCGCTGGTTTGCGGTTTGCGTCAGGTGCGGTAGGCCATTTGTTCGCGACAACATCTGCCTACCCTGGGCGGGGCGAAACCATCACCCTACATTGCGCAAAGGGCAGTGTGAGCCTCGATGCAGGAACGTTTCAGACAGATTGGCGTGATGGACGCAACCAAACGATTGGACAAGCGGCGACATCGGGCGCGGGTGCAGACCCAATGGCGTTTACATCCGACTGGCATCAATGGGTGATTGAAGATTTTGCGCGATCAATTGCGGAAAATCGCCCCTGCCTTGTCACGGGGGAAGAGGCGTTAAAGGTTCATGCATTGATCGACGCGCTAGAACGGTCTTCAAAGTCAGGCACAATTTGCACAGTAGAGGCAGGGTAAAAGATGACGTTAAAACTAGGGATACTGGGAATTGATCATGGCCACATCTTTGGCATGCTTTCGCATATGCAGCAGCAGGGGTGTACATGCGATATGTATTGGACCGATGGGCCCGCTGTGACCGAGGAAAAATTCAATCAGGTTTTCCCGCAGGTCCAAAAAATGCAAGATCGACGCCGTATCTTGGAAGATCCAGCCATTCATATGATCCTAATATCCGCCATTCCCGCAGATCGTGCGGCACTGGCGATTGAGGCGATGGAAGCAGGCAAAGATGTGATGGTGGACAAACCTGGGTGCACGACCTTGGATCAGTTGGCAGCGATCAAGGCGACACAAGAGAGAACAGGACGCATTTGGTCCGTCAATTTTTCAGAACGTTTTGAGGTACGCGCAGTGACAAAGGCTGCTGAATTGGTGCGCCGAGGTGACATTGGACGCGTTGTTCAGGTTGTCACCCTTGCCCCACATAAACAAAATTTGAAAACGCGACCACGTTGGTATTTTGAACGCGAACGTTATGGCGGAATTTTATGCGATATTGGATCGCATCAAGTGGATCAGTTTTTACACTTTACCGGATCAACAGATGTTCAAATCGCCCATGCCCACGTCGAAAATACAACCATGCCCAATGAGCCTGGATTCCAGGATTACGGTGAAATGACCCTGATGGGGGATGGCGGACATGGGTATCTTCGTCTTGATTGGTTCACGCCAGATGGATTGCCGACATGGGGCGATGGCCGACTGTTTATTTTGGGTACAGAAGGATCATTAGAGGTTCGCAAATATACCGATATCGGGCAGCCGCATCGCACCGATAATCTATATTTGGTGAGCCGCGATCATAATACCTATATTGACTGCCGCGATCAGCCCCTGCCGTATTTTGCGAACCTTATCTCGGATGTTCAGCACAGGTCAGAAACTGCAATGACGCAGGCACACACCTTTTTAACGATGGAAATCGCCATAAAATCACAAAATTTTGCAGAAAAACCGACATAATACTGACACCATACAAATTTTAGTTTTGGGGGTTCTGGGGGCATGTCAGCATGTGATCGTTGACCAAACCAGTTGCTTGCATAAACGCGTAGACACTTGTTGGTCCACAAAATTTAAAACCAATTTTTCTCAATGCTTTAGACAGTGCCTCTGATGTGTCAGTTTTGCTGGGAACTTCGCTTAGATTTTTCCATGTGTTTAGGACTGGTTTACCGTCCACAAAACTCCAGAGAAAATGGCTAAATCCTTGATCTTTTTCAATGATTTTCCATGCTCGGGCCGAGGCAAATGCGCCCTCGATCTTGCCTCGGTGTCGCACAATTCCTACATTTTGCAGCAAGGTATGAGTCTCCTGATCGCCCCAATTTGAAATGATCTCTGGGTCGAAATTTTGGAATGCCTCTCTGAAGTTTTCGCGCTTTCGAAGAATTGTGATCCAGCTTAAGCCAGCCTGAAACCCCTCTAACATAAGGCATTCAAACAATTTTTTCGAATCGTAAACGGGCACCCCCCATTCTTCATCATGATAAGCTTGATACAGCGGATCTCCCTCCGCCCAGCGACACCGTTCCATCGTTTTGATACTTTCTTCAGGGATTATTAGGAATTTCAGTTTCAAACCAGCTTCATCATGGAGGAAGATGATGGTTCATCGCAAGCGTAATGACATTGCCGCATACGAAGATAATCCGCTGGATTACGTGACAGCGCGGCGTGATTCAGATATGTTGGCATAATTGTGAAGATCCACGGTCAATTCACCAAAAACGTTGCAGTTGATCCTGATAATCAGCTCATGATTCAATCACTTAGATCGATATCTGAACATTTTGGCATGTTCACAATTTCCGAGGCAGTGGAATGCGAAGGGGAAAGTCAGCGGCTGAGTGAAATGATGGTTGATTGCTAACCAGGGTATTTGACAATCTTCAACGGTCAATCCGAATTGGCATCAATGATATTCAGAAAAAGAGGCTGCGACGGCATAGCACTTTTATACTGTTGCCGCGATGCAGCAAGTTCGATATGTCTCTGGTTAAGCGACACGCACCATGAGATGGAGGACTTTATGACAAACGTAGTTATCGCGTCTGCTGCACGGACAGCAGTTGGCAGTTTTGGCGGATCTTTTGCAAACACACCTGCGCACGATTTGGGTGCGGCTGTACTTGAGGCATTGGTGGAACGCGCAGGTATTGATAAAGCCGACGTTTCAGAAACAATCATGGGTCAGGTTTTGACAGCGGGTCAGGGTCAAAACCCTGCGCGTCAGGCACACATCAACGCAGGCCTTCCCATCGAAAGTGCGGCTTGGGGTCTGAACCAAGTATGCGGTTCAGGATTGCGTGCTGTTGCATTGGGAGCACAACACATTCAACTGGGTGACGCGTCCATTGTTTGTGCGGGTGGCCAAGAAAACATGACACTTTCGCCCCATGTTGCACATTTGCGTGCGGGTCAAAAAATGGGCGATATGAAATACATCGACAGCATGATCCGTGACGGGTTGTGGGATGCATTCAACGGATATCACATGGGGCAAACTGCGGAAAACGTTGCAGAGCAATGGCAGATCAGCCGAGACATGCAGGATGAATTTGCACTGGCCTCTCAAAACAAAGCAGAGGCCGCGCAAAAGGCTGGGCGTTTTGATGATGAGGTGATCCCATTCACCGTCAAAACGCGCAAAGGTGACATTGTCGTCGACAAAGATGAATATATCCGCCACGGCGCCACGATTGAAAGCATGCAAAAATTGCGCCCAGCTTTCACCAAAGACGGCAGTGTAACAGCGGCGAATGCCTCGGGCTTAAATGATGGTGCCGCGGGCGTATTGTTGATGTCAGCTGAAGAAGCAGAAAAGCGCGGCATCACACCAATGGCGCGCATCGC
>JAFMKS010000012.1:0-16009 GCA_017852835.1 Paracoccaceae bacterium | reverse complement strand
GAAGACTTTATTTGGAGGACGAAATGGCTCGTGTAGCATTGGTCACTGGTGGTTCGCGCGGTATCGGCGCGTCAATTTCAAAAGCGCTGAAAGCGGAAGGATATGAGGTTGCTGCCACATATGCGGGCAACGATGAAGCAGCATCAAACTTTACGGCAGAAACTGGCATAAAAACATTTAAATGGAATGTTGCGGATTATGAGGAAAGTTCCGCAGGCATCGCCAAAGTCGAGGCAGAATTAGGCCCGATCGACGTGGTTGTTGCGAACGCAGGTATCACCAAAGACGCTCCATTCCACAAGATGACACCAGAAATGTGGCATCAGGTCGTTGATACGAACCTTACAGGTGTGTTCAACACAGTGCACCCAATCTGGCCCGGAATGCGTGAACGCAAATTTGGCCGTGTTATCGTCATTTCGTCGATCAATGGACAAAAAGGTCAGTTCGCCCAAGTGAACTATGCCGCGACTAAAGCAGGTGATTTAGGTATCGTGAAATCATTGGCCCAAGAGGGTGCGCGCGCAGGAATTACTGCAAACGCGATTTGCCCAGGTTACATCGCAACAGAAATGGTGATGGCCGTCCCTGAAAAAGTGCGCGAAAGCATTATTGGCCAAATTCCAACTGGCCGTCTGGGCGAGCCCGAGGAAATCGCTCGCTGTGTTGTATTCCTTGCTTCTGATGACGCTGGATTCATCAACGGTTCAACGATTTCTGCAAACGGCGGTCAATTCTTCGTTTAATGTGATCTGTGCGGGGCTGCACAGGCCCCGCGCATTTTTCGTAAATTTCCTTTTTGGCACGTGACCCTAATTTACAAACAAACAAAAAAAGGGGTCACCGATGTTACATCAGATCAATGGACTGCACCACGTCACATCATTGGCGTCATCTGCATCCGAAAATAACACATTTTTTTCCGAAGGTTTGGGCCTGCGCCGAATTAAGGCGACCGTGAATTTCGACAACCCCGAGGTGTATCACCTTTATTACGGGGATGAGGTAGGAAATGCAGGCAGTGTTCTGACGTATTTTCCATTTCCAAACATTGCACTTGGGCGCCGTGGCACGGGCGAAGTGGGCACAACAGCCTTTAGCATTTCAATGGGCAGCATTCCGTTTTGGCGTGAACGCCTACATGCGATTGGTGCGGGCCACGCAACGCCAACCAATCGTTTTGGGGAACAGCGTTTGGAATTTTATGGCCCTGATGGGGATCACTTTGCCCTGGTCGAGGCCGCGGATGATCGCACGCCATGGACCACAGACGAGATTCCGGCAGAGCACGCAATACGTGGATTTCACTCGGCGGATATGCGTGTCAATGATGCGGCCCCAATGATCGAATTACTGATCTTTATGGGATATACTGTGTCCGCAACAGAAGGCGCGATTACACGTTTGACAGTGGCAGATGGAAATGCGGCGAATAAAATTGATCTGATCGAACTGCCCAATGCCGAAAAATCGGAAGAGGGCGCAGGATCGGTGCATCACATCGCATTTTCCGTATCAACGAAAGCAGAGCAATTGGCGGTGCAATCGGCATTAACGGATGCAGGGTACCGCGTGACGGACGTGCGCGATCGCAATTATTTTCACGCAATCTATTTCCGTACACCTGCGGGCGTATTGTTTGAGGTTGCTACAGATGAACCAGGGTTCACGGCGGACGAAGATGCGGCATCACTTGGGACCGCACTTAAACTCCCCGAACAGCATGAAAAACGTCGCGCACGTTTGCAAAAAACCCTAGAGCCGTTGAAAAACCTACAGCATTGAGGGGACAACCATGTCTGGCGGGCGATGCCCGTCAGCATAGGTTTTGATGTTAATAATCACCTTTTCCCCCATCTCAATCCGCCCCTCAAGCGTGGCTGATCCCATATGAGGCAGCAGGACAACATTTTCCAATTCGCGCAGGCGTGGGTTAATGTCGGTACCGTGTTCATAAACATCCAATCCCGCACCCGCCAATTCGTTGGCGCGCAACATGCGCGTCAGCGCATTTTCATCAATGACTTCGCCGCGCGATGTATTCACGATAACTGCACTTGGTTTCAATAATCGCAAACGCCGCGCGTTCATTAAATGAAAGGTCGAGGGCGTATGCGGACAATTGATGGTTAGGATATCCATGCGCGCAACCATTTGATCCAAACTTTCCCAATAGGTTGCGCCTAATGTGTCCTCAATCTCGGGGCGTAATCGGCGACGATTGTGATAGTGGATTTGCATGCCAAACGCGCTGGCGCGTCGCGCTACGGCCTGACCAATGCGCCCCATGCCCAATATGCCCAATCTGCGTCCACCCAGTCGGCCGCCCAAATAGGCAGTGGGGGACCAACCTGTCCATTCCCCTGATTGCATGGCCTGCAATCCTTGGGGAATTTTCCGCACAACGGCCATCAATAACGCCATGGCCATATCGGCGGTATCCTCGGTTACGACATCAGGTGTGTTTGACACCAAAATACCCCGTTGACGTGCTGTTTCCACGTCAATGTGATCAATCCCTGCACCAAAATTCGCGATGAGTTTTAGATTTTCACCCGCTTGCCCCAACAGCCCTGCATCAATTTTATCGGTAATTGTGGGGACCAGAACATCACAGGTTTTGACGGCATCTACCAATTCAGCGCGTGACATTGGTGTGTCATGATCACGAAGGGTGACATCGAAAAGCTCTTTCAATCGGGTTTCGACGGGTTCGGGCAACCGTCGGGTTAACACAACTTTCGTCCGATTTCCTGACATCGATAGGCTCCGTAGGCTTTAATCCGTTTATCATTGGTGGCAGAGTGTGATAAAATTTCCTTGGGCACAAGAACCCATTCCAAAAAGAGCAGTACCGAGTGAGCAAAAGATGCATAAAGCGATTTTGATCTGTATCAGCGTGGTGATGTTTTTCGCCCAACCCATCCTTGCGGAAACCGCTAAAAAGGGACCAGTCACAAACCTGCCAATGCCGCGGTATGTGTCATTAAAAGCGGGCGAGGCGAATGCGCGGCGTGGTCCGTCCCTATCCCATAAAATTGATTGGGTTTATAAGCGGCGCGGCGTCCCGTTGGAAATTTATGCCGAATACGAAAACTGGCGACGTGTCCGTGATTATGAGGGGGCAGGGGGTTGGATTCACTATTCACTTTTGTCCGGCGTCCGCACGGTTTTAATCACGCAGGATTCGACGAATGTTTTTCGCAAGCCCGATGAAAATGCAACTGTCGTCGCACGATTTGAAAAAAACGTTGTTGCGGATTTGGGCACCTGCACCAAGACGTGGTGCGAAGTTGAAGCTGGGGGATACAAAGGATGGGCGCAAAAATCCGCCCTTTGGGGCGTCTATCCCAGTGAGACACGTGAATAGCCCTTTGCCAGCGGCGCGGTTGCTGATTATATGCGACAAACAGAAATAGAATTTCATACGAGGCGACCATGAAAATCGGCAATCGCGCAATATCACCGGCCCATCCACCCCTTGTGATCGCTGAAATCGGCATCAACCATGGGGGTGATTTAACGGTCGCCAAAAACATGGTGCGCCTTGCGGCGCTCTCTGGGTGCGAATGTGTAAAGCATCAGACGCACATCGTCGAAGATGAAATGACGGATGAGGCGAAACAGATTTTCCCACCGAATGCGGATGTGTCCATTTGGGACGTCATGGCGCAATGCGCACTATCGCGCGAGGATGAAGCCGAATTAAAACGCTACACCGAAGAATTGGGATTGATCTATATTTCAACACCCTTCTCACGTGCCGCGGCGGATTTTTTGGAAACCTTGGATGTGCCTGCATATAAAATCGGATCGGGTGAGGCGGACAATTTGCCCCTAATTCGTCACATCGCGCGCAAGGGTAAGCCCGTGATCATGTCAACGGGTATGCAGACGATTGAAACCCTGCAAGAAAGCGTTCAAATCCTTGAGGATGCGGGCATTGAATATGCATTGTTGGAATGCACAAACCTTTATCCCTCACCGCCCGAAATTGTCAGTTTGCAGGGTGTAACCGATTTGAAGGCGGCCTTTCCAAATGCGGTTGTTGGGTTTTCTGATCACTCAATCGGCCCTGAAATGGCGCTGGCCTCTGTCGCGCTGGGCGCATCGATATTGGAACGTCACTACACTGATACACGCTATCGCAATGGGCCCGATATTATCAATTCAATGGACCCTGCGGAGTTGCGGTTTTTGATTGACCGATCACGTGAAATCCACACCGCACTGATGAACCCAAAACAGCGCACAGGTCCTGAAGAGGATGTGTATCGCTTTGCCCGTGCGTCTGTGGTGGCGGATGCAGATTTGGCCGCGGGTCACGTGATTACGGAACCCGATATCTGGGCGCGTCGTCCAGGATCAGGTGAAATTGCGGGATTTGAGTTTGATAAGGTTGTTGGCAAAACACTAAAGGTGGCGGTGACACGCAACCAACAGCTAATGTGGTCTGATTTCGAAAATTAATTTAGGACTTATGCCCCCATAAAGGCGCGCATGTGAAACTTGGCATGGGCCACTGGTCGCTGTGTTTTCGCAGTGTATGGGCACGCGCGCCGCGCCGCGCATCCGAATGTTTCGCAACTTTCGATGGCGTTCATCAGATATGATTTGCATTTTGGAACATTGTAATCGGTTTCATCCAATGCATCTGCAGGGCAGCTGGTTAAACAGGGCGCTGCACATCCCGCGCAGGGTGTTGATAGGACGGGGCGAGGATCTGAGATGTTTTGTGTAAATCCGATTGCGCCCCGAAACGAAACATAAAGTCCGCTTTCATTATCCACCAAAAACCTCAGGGGAGAGGCGTAGACGCGCCCGGTGCTGAGCGCCCAAGAATAGAATGGATGATACGGCGCGCCACCAAAGGGAAAATAGGCGGTTCCACCAAATTCGGTGCCTAAGTTACCGATCACACGCGCGGACCAACGATCCATAGGGTGTTCAAACCCGTCATTATATTCATCTGAGTGTGCGAACACTTCCCAAAACCCAGGTTCACTTGGGGCCAGCAAAACCAATGATGCGAGGTTAGGCAGGCTATCATTACCGCGCACATCGCACACCCCCGCAATCCGCAATCCATACGCCGCGCACGCATCCGATAGATCATCAAATCCTATTTGCGTCGAAAGGGTAGCCATAAACTCCACCATAGTTGATCAGGGCGCGTATCCTGCCATTGTAATCCAACGGTCATATCGTCGTGCCCTTTGTTTGGTTGGGCGATATAGGTGCCGAATATCTGATCCCATATTGATAGGGCAAAGCCATAGTTTGCATTATGTTCGCTGCGTTCAACAGAATGATGTACGCGATGCATATCAGGGGTCACAATGATTTTACGCACGATTTGGTCAGTGCGCTGGGGCAGATGGATATTGGCGTGATTAAACATGGCCAGCCCATTTAGCATGATTTCAAACACGATCACCGCAAGTGCGGATGGCCCCAAGAGGTAAACCAGACCAATTTTTAACAGCATGGACAATAGAATTTCGATGGGATGAAACCGGATCGCGGTTGTCGCATCCATGTCGCGATCTGCGTGATGCACGCGGTGTAATCGCCACAGGAACGGGATTTTATGTGTCAGAAGGTGTTGTAACCAAATGGCAAAATCCAACACCAAAATCGCCAGTATAAATTCAACCACGATTGGCAAATTGGCAATGTTAAATAGTCCCAGTCCAAGGGCATGCGCATCCGCTGCCGCCCCAACTGCCAGCAGGGGGAGTGCCAGCGCCAACAAACGCAAGGCGAGCGTGTCAACAAGGATGATGCCCCAATTTGTGAACCACCGCTTTTTGCGGCTAATAACACGTGCGCGACGCGGGTTCAGTACCTCAACCAAAGAGAGGGTTCCAAAAATCCCTAGAAAGATCGATAATCGAATGATCGCTTCGTGTTCCATGGACTAAAACCTAATCAGCACCATCATAAAATCAACTGCGATCACGCCAACCTGATGATGGATCCCGCACCATGTTCTGTAAACAGTTCCAATAAACATGCGTTTGGTGCACGTCCATCTAGGATAACAACCGCCTTTACGCCTTCTTCTAATGCGGCGAGGGCTGTTTCCGTTTTGGGTATCATCCCGCCCGCAATTACGCCAGAGGCTGTCATTTCGCGAATTTGATCAGAATTCATTTCGGTCAACACATCGCCATCCGCGTTTTTGACGCCGCTGACATCCGTCAATAACAACAAACGGTCCGCGCTTAACGCCCCCGCAATGGCCCCCGCAACGGTATCTCCGTTGATGTTAAACGTTTCACCATTGCGCCCTGCACCCAATGGCGCGATTACAGGGATCAAATCGTTCTCAAATAAAGTACGAATGACCTCTGGGTTAATTTCCGATGGATTGCCAACCAATCCCAATTCTGGATCAGCAGGGTCGCAGACGACCAAATTTGCGTCCTTACCAGATAGACCAACAGCGCGACCGCCTTGTTTATTAATGGCTTGCACGATGCGTTTGTTGACGGTGCCTGATAGCACCATTTCAACAACTTCCATCGTTGCTGCGTCGGTGACACGTTTGCCGTTTACGAAATCGGATTTGATTTCCAGCTTATCCAGCAGAGCGTTGATCATTGGCCCGCCACCATGGACAATTACAGGGTTAATCCCAACCTGCCGCATCAAAACAACGTCGCGCGCAAAGCTGTCCATCGCTTCGTCACTGGTCATCGCATGACCACCCAGTTTAATGACAACGATCGCGTCCGAATAACGTTGCAGGTAAGGCAGCGCTTGGGACAGGGTGCGGGCGGTAGCAATCCAATCACGGTTCATATCTTGTTTCTTCATTTTGGCGCACTCCATTTCGTTGGCTTGGCGCAATCGTGGTGATCCAAATTATTGAATATGTGCAATTGTTGACCGTAGGGTGTCAATCCCAACACACTTTTCGGACGAGGTCACGATGATTTCAGGAAATGCAGCAGGGTGTTTGGACAATGCGCCGCGGACCTGACCCAAAACCTTGTCCATTTGATGGTCTTTGATTTTATCTGCTTTGGTCATAACGCATTGGAAGGTGACCGCAGATGAATCCAGCAAAGATAGGATTTCTTCGTCTACTTTTTTCACGCCATGGCGACTGTCTATCAAAACAAATGCACGGCGCAGCGACTGACGGCCTGACAAATATTGCTTCAAAAGCCGCTGCCATTTTTCCACAACGGGTAAGGGTGCATTGGCAAATCCATACCCGGGTAAATCAACCAGATAATGGCTTTCATCCGTCGTGAAAAAATTGATTTCCTGTGTGCGTCCCGGTGTGTTTGATGCGCGTGCCAACCCTTTGCGCCCCGTCAGCGCATTGATCAGACTGGATTTCCCAACGTTTGATCGACCCGCAAAACACACCTCAATTCGGTCTGCGGGTGGCAGGCCAGACATGGCAACCACACCTTTTAGAAAGTCGCTGCCACGCGCGAATAATAGACGCCCGTTTTCGCGTGACATGTCATCAGGTTCTGGGGCCAAAGGAAAAGGAAGTTGCATCACATCACCTGTAATTTATCGCCAATTGCGATCTGGCCGCTCGCGCTCGCAACGCCATAGACTGTCATCTCTTGGTGATCCCATGTGTTCAAAACTGCCAAGGTGTCGGCGTCTCTTGCACCTGTCTCTGGATTTGCTGTTGTAGCAAGACAGCGTGTCACAGGGTCCTTAATTTCAAAAGTAACGCCACCGATATGAATGTTTTTGCCGATCCATTCGAATTCTTCCCATGGTGCAGCGCCATCAACCCAGATGTTGCAGCGCCAGCGCAAATTTGAAAGTGGGCGGCCGTGTTTTTGTTCAATCGCGCGGTGGGTGGCCATGTTGCCAATCGAAATCGATGGATAATCTGTGTCGGTCATCCCTGATTGTTGTGCGCGAACTAAACGTGCCGATTGGGCGCGGTTTTCAGGAACCATCCCTTTGGTCCATTCAATCAATTTCGCACCCTGAGAATCAGGATCGAATGACAGTGGTTCTTTGGAAGGGTGGGTCAGGGTCATCAGATGATTATAATCATCCCACTCTGCGTTTATGGCCATCAATGACGGGGCCTTGGCCCCGCGTGAAAAATTGGTGCAGGATGCCCATTCAGAACCATCAACATCGGTTTGGTCATGCGCAACCGCCCATGCACGATCTAAAGGAAGCGTGCGCCCCGCTGTGACTGCAACCGAACTAAGCGCCTCGCGCCCATGCGATTTGATCGGGTGACGCCATATTTCGACGACCTTAATCATTCAGCTTTCTTACGTTGAAAGCTTTGACGAATGTTCCCAAACACATCTGGTTTGAAACCTTGCGAGCGCATGATCAAATACTGTTGGGTAAAGGTGATCATGTTATTGGCAATCCAGTAAATCACCAAGCCACTTGCAAAAGATCCCAACATAAACATGAAGACCCAAGGCATCCATGCAAAGATCATTGCCTGCGTTGGATCGGTGGGGGCTGGGTTCAATTTTTGTTGTAGCCACATTGAGATACCAAGCAAAATCGGCAAAATACCCAATGCGATAAACACAAAAATACCATCCTGTGAAGGTACCGCGTAAGGCAGCAAGCCAAACAAGTTCCAGATCGAACTGGGATCAGGCGCGCTTAGGTCTTTGATCCAACCAAACCATGGGGCATGGCGCAATTCCAAGGTTACAAAGATCACTTTATAAAGTGAGAAGAAGATCGGAATTTGAACCAAAATCGGCAAACAACCCGCGGCCGGGTTCACCTTTTTCTCTTGATACAGCTTCATTGTCATTTGCTGCATCTTTTGGCGATCGTCACCAGCCTGCTTTTTGATTTTTTCCATCTCAGGCTGCAATTCTTTCATCTTGGCCATCGAGACATAGGATTTGTAGGCCAATGGGAACAAGAGCGCCTTGATCAATAGCGTCAGTCCAATAATCGCCCAACCCATGTTGCCAATCAAAAGGTTCAGCCAGTGCAAGACCGCAAACATTGGTTTAGTAATGAAAAAGAACCAGCCCCAATCAATACTATCAAGGAACCCTTCGATCCCTGTTTTTTCATAATTGCGGATCGTTTCCCATTCTTTTGCACCGACAAACATCTGTGTTGTCGCACTCACGGCCGTGCCGTTTGCGACGACCAATGGATTTGATACAGCTTCGGTTTGGTAGATATTTGAGGCCTCAAAATATTTGGCTGTTGAACGGAAACCTGTGCCTTTTTCAGGTGCGAGGACAGACATCCAATAGTGATCTGTGAAACCAATCCACCCGCTTTCTGCAACGTCTAGGCGGTCTGCATGGGTGCCTTCACGTGGATCAATGTCAAAATCCGCGACATCGCTATAGCCATCTTCAGAAAGTTCGCCATCCGTCATACGAATGATGCCTTCGTGCAGGATAAAGAAATTCTTCACATCAGATGGTTCGCCGTGACGACGCAACAATCCGTAGGGGCGTAGTGTTGCTTCTTGGCCAGAGGTGTTTTCGACACTTTGGCGAACGGTAAATAGGAAATCTTCGTCAACGGATACTTCGTGAATGAAATTCAGGCCCTGACCATTGTTCCATGTCAGTGTCACAGCGGCGTCAGGCGTCAGTGTATCATTCCCTTGAATTTCCCAGATTGTATCGGGTGTGGGCATGGCGGTTGCATCTGCACCCGATAGGGCCATCCAACCAAAGGTGCTATAAAATGCCTCATCCTCGCCCAGCGGTTTCAGCACACGAACGTTTTCGGCGCCTTCTTCTAACGAAACGCGGAAATCTTTTAACTGCAGCGTGTCTAAGCGCGCACCAACTGTTGAGATAGATCCAGAAATTCTTGGGGTGTCTACCGTAACACGCGCAGCCTGGGCCGTGGTCGCAACCTGCTCATCTGCAACGACTTGCGTTTCCTGATCAATGGCAGGCAATTCAACGGGCGTTGAAATTGCATCGGCGGCACCGGTCACCTGTTCTTCTGGGACGGGTGGGGGAAACAAAACGAACCAAACGATCAGCACAAGCATGCTGAGGACCGAAGCAAGAATTAGGTTTTTGTTTTGATCATCCATTTTAGGCGCCACCTGTCGTATCAATACTGAGGTGGGTTCAATAGAGATTGACCTAAAAGGTCAAGAGGCAAGAGGGCGATTTTGCGGATCAACGCCTGTATCGCGAGAGAAAATGCGCTAAACGGCGGCTTTGCAACGTTGCTTTTTGAAATAGCCTTCCATCCATCCCACCACCAGTTCTGAGGCTAGTGGATGCGCGATCGAGTATCCCTGCAATGCGCCCAAGGTGAAGCGAGAATGCTAAGTCGCGCTTAACGTAAATCGGGAATGTCGTCCGAATTTAGTTCACATTTATCAGGATCACGCATCAATCCCGCAAAATCAAACAGCTTGGGATCAACCAAATGCGATGGACGGACGTTCATCAGGGCGCGGAACATCACCTGACGACGACCAGGAGAGTTCTGTTCCCATTGGTCCAAAATTTGTTTCACTTGCTGACGTTGCAAACCATCCTGTGACCCGCAAAGATCACAAGGTATGATCGGATATTGCATAGCGCGTGCAAAGTTTTCGCAGTCTTTTTCTGCTACGAATGCAAGTGGACGATAAACGAATAAGTCACCTTCTTCATTCACAAGTTTTGGGGGCATTGTCGCTAAGCGCCCGCCATGGAACAGGTTCATGAAAAATGTTTCCAACATATCATCGCGATGATGTCCCAATACTACGGCGGAACACCCTTCTTCGCGTGCGATGCGGTACAAATGCCCGCGTCTTAGGCGGGAACATAGAGCGCAAAATGTTCGCCCCTCGGGGACTTTGTCCACGACGACGGAATAGGTATCCTGATATTCAATGCGATGGGGCACCCCCATTTTTTCCAAAAACTCAGGAAGGACCGTCGCGGGAAATCTAGGCTGACCCTGATCCAAGTTACAGGCCAAAATATCAACGGGTAAAAGGCCACGCCATTTTAGTTCGTATAAAACGGCCAACAGGGTATAGCTGTCCTTGCCTCCGGATAAACACACCAACCACCGCGCATCCCGTTCGATCATGCCAAACTGTTCAATCGCTTCACGTACGTTACGCACAATACGTTTGCGCAATTTTTTGAATTCGGTGGTCGAAGGCGCACCTGCGAACAATGGGTGGATATCGTCTAGATCATCTAACATTGTCTTGAATTACCGGATCCAAAGATGGTTCACAAGCGTGTGTTGTTTGTCTTCTTGAGAGGAACAGGATCATGTCCGCATCCGCCCCATGGATTGCATCGCAAGATGCGTCGTGCGGCGTAAAATCCACCGATTAGGCCGCCGTGCTCTTTCAGGGCGTCTAATGCGTATTGGCTGCAGGTTGGTTGATACCGACAATTATACCCAACCCACGGCGAAAAAATAAGGCGATACCCCTTAACAGGGAGCGAGAATATCCATGCAAGTGGACTCATTTCGTGTCCCCGTTTGCAAGTTGGGATAAGCAATAATTCAAATCTGACTGCAATCGATCAAACGGTAAATTAGCTGTGGTGTCGTGTTTGCCGATTAAAACGTAATCGCACCCCAATTGACCGTTTTGCGCCAGTATCATCTGTGCGGCCGCCCGCAATCGCCGTTTGGCCCGATTGCGCAGCACGGCGTTTCCAACCTTTTTCGAACAAGTGAAACCCACGCGAATTCCCGCGCCGTCCTTGCGGTCAAATTTTTGAACGATGACTGTTTTGGAATGATGGCGTTGTCCACGCGCTGCGCGCAAAAAGTCGGGACGCTTTTCAATGACTTGAATGCCAGAAACAGAAAAAGACACCGCTTGCAGGATTTTTGTGTGCTGTCTATCTGACATGCTCACACTCCCAACTGGCGGTGCCTTGGAACATTTGTCGATGGCGCGCGAATTATGCGCTCAAAGACTTCCGGCCGCGCGCACGACGTGCGTTTAGGATTTTACGGCCATTCTTTGTCGCCATACGCGAGCGAAAACCGTGGCGGCGTTTGCGAACCAAGTTTGATGGTTGAAAGGTGCGTTTCATCGCTCCGTCTCCATTTTTTGATCGACGCAAAACCAGATTCGCGCCAAAGGTAATTCTGAGCTGCTGCGTATAAGGGGCATCTGAAGATAAGTCAAACCCGCCTGAATGGTTTTGCAACATTTTTTCGCAAACGGCAGTCTATGTTTCAGATATGAAGGATTTTTGGCATATTTCTTCACAAAACAACAGAAATAATCACCCCTTTGTGAAGGCACTGGCATTTTGATCCAAAGCAGGCTTCTTATGAGGCAGCGAGGTGACCATGAAACAGCTATTTCCACTTGCCGTACTCGTCTTGGGTGGTGTGCTCGGCAGTCTATTTTTGGGCGACTACATTAATCTTGACAGTCTGCGAGACCATCAGGCCAGTTTGTTGTCCTACCGACAAGAACACCCTGTTCTGATGGCTGCATCATTCCTTTTGGTATATTTTGCGATCGTTTCTTTTTCGCTGCCTGGCGCCGCAATTGCATCATTGGTTGGGGGCTTTTTGTTTGGCTTGTGGCTTGGCACATTCTTAAATGTGACTGCGGCGACATTGGGGGCCATTACCATCTTTATGGCAATCAGACTGGGATTTGGTGCAGCACTAGCCGCGCGTATTGACCAATCGAATGGTACGATAGCGCGTCTCTTTCGTGGTTTGCGCACCCATGAAATCAGCATGCTTTTGATCCTACGCCTTGTCCCAATTGTCCCGTTTTTTTTGGCCAATATTGCACCCGCTGTTGTGGGTGTGCGCACTATTCATTTTGCATGGACAACTTTGGTTGGCATCTTGCCAGGGGGACTTGTGTATACATGGATTGGTGTCGGTCTGGGAGAGATACTTGCAAATGGTGGCAATCCTGATCTCTCGATAATCTGGTCACCAAATGTGCTGGGACCGCTGTTGGGGTTGGCGGCATTGTCGGCGCTGCCGATTATTTTGAATAAAGGAAACTCTGATGAAGTTTGATGCAGATCTGGTGATTATTGGTGCGGGCTCTGCGGGTCTTTCTGTTGCTGCGGGCGCTGTTCAAATGGCGGCACGTGTCGTCTTGATTGAGGGCGGTGAAATGGGCGGTGATTGTTTGAACACAGGCTGCGTTCCATCAAAGGCCCTGATCGAGGCCGCACGCCGTGCCAAGGGCGCCGCATCTGCCAAGAACTTGGGTGTGTCCTATAACGATGTAACGGTGGATTATGCATCAGTCATGCGTCATGTGCGCGAAACCATTGCCGCCATTGAACCCCATGACAGTCAAGAACGTTTTGAAGGCTTGGGCGTTCGCGTCATCCGTGGTTATGCAGAATTTGCGTCAAAAAATTCAGTGCGTGTGGGCGATGAAACCCTAACGGCGCGCCGAATTGTTGTTGCGGCTGGGGCGACACCCATCGCACCGCCAATCAATGGGCTGGACGCAGTGGCATATTTCACAAACGAAACCTTTTTCGAAAACTACGATCGACCCGACCATTTAATTATTATCGGAGGCGGGCCAATTGGCGTGGAAATGGCACAGGCACACGCGCAGTTGGGTATCGAAACAACGTTGATTGAAAGATTTGAAATTTTACCACGTGAAATCTCAGAAACACGTGAAATTGTGCGCACCAAATTATTGCAGGATGGCGTTACAATTTTCGAAAACTGTGATGTGAGCAGCATCAAAGAAAACGGAACGATCAAGTCGATTATCTTCGGCGATGGTCAAATGATCGAGGGTTCGCATATTTTGGTCGCCACGGGGCGTCGTGCGAATATACAGGGGCTTAATCTGTCCGAAGCAGGTATTGAAGCCACGGATGTTGGGATCAAAGTGGATGATAGTTTGCGCACGACCAATCGTGACGTTTATGCAATCGGTGACGTGATCGGACAGGAACAGTTCACCCATGTATCAGGATATCATGCGTCCTTGGTTGTGCGTTCTGCCTTGTTTGGACTGCCTGCAAAGGTCAAAAAAGACCACATCCCAAGGGTCACATATTGCGATCCAGAAGTTGCCAGTGTGGGGGACATTTCGGATGGTGTAGGGATTGAGACATATCGAGTGACCTATGACGGATTGGATCGCGCTATTGCAGGAGCTCGTACCGATGGGTTCGCGCAGATTTGGGTAAAAAATGGCCGTGTGCTCGGTGCAACAATCGTGGGCGCACAGGCAGGTGAATTGATCCATTTTTGGTCACTTGTGATCGCGCAAAACCTAAAACTGTCAAAGGCATCCAGCGTGATCACGCCTTATCCAACCTTATCTGATCTCAACAAAAAGCTGATTGGCGCCTATTTCACACCCCGCTTATTTGACAATTCTAAGATTAAGTCGTTTGTAAAACTTGTACAACGCTGGGTGCCATAACGATGTTCAACACGCTCTCTGGTCGGTTTCTGATCTTGACGATTATTTTCGTCATGCTGGCCGAGGTGTTGATTTTCGTGCCCTCCATTGCCCGATTTCGGGTGGATTATCTGAATACGCGCATTGAACGTGCGCAGATTGCATCACTTGCACTGCTTGCTGATGATATGCTTGCCCCAGAGTTGGAGGCAGAGTTGCTTCAAAACGCGGGCGTCTACAACGTTGTGCTTGTTCGAAATGAAACGCGTCAGTTGGCCTTGTCCTCGACACTGCCATCCCCCGTTGCAGATACATATGATTTGCGTGATCCCGGAATTGGAACCTTGATCATTGAGGCACTTTACGAAGTGACGCGCGCAGATAACCGCATCATCCGCGCTGTTGGTTTGCCAAAATTGGATGGTGGTGACTTGATCGAGATCACATTGGATGCAGGACCGCTGCAGCATGCAATGCGGGACTATGGCCTGCGGATTTTATGGTTGTCCGCGATTATTTCAATTTTCACCGCGGTGCTTTTGAACCTTGTGGTGCGCTGGGTGATCGTACGGCCAATCGCACATCTGGGCCGTTCAATGCGTGAATATGAAAAAGCGCCGCAGGATGCGCGTCGGATTATTCAACCGGGTGCTAGTGTGATTGAATTACACGAAGCCGAAATCGCCCTTGCAAGTCTTCAGTCTGAGTTATCGTCGGCCCTGCGTCAGAGGCAGCGTTTGGCGCAATTGGGCGAGGCTGTTGCGAAGGTCAGTCATGATCTGAGAAATATTTTGTCCACGGTTCAATTGTTGTCTGACCGTCTGGAAGAAAGCGATGATCCAGCGGTCAAGCGTCTGGCACCAAAATTGGTGCGTTCCGTTTCCCGCGCTGTCGCACTTAGTGAAAACACACTTGCATTCGGACGCGCCGATGAACCCACACCGCAGTTACAACGTTTTTGCGTCGGTGACATTATCGACGACGTGGTGACCCAAGAAACACTTGCCCTTGAGAGCGCAAACCAAATTCAATTCCAGGTGACCTGCAATGTGGACGAGGTCCGTGCAGACCCCGAACAATTGTATCGGGTTTTGCAAAACTTAACCCGCAATGCGCGTCAGGCGTTTGGTGCATCGCATGGGCAAATTGATATTGTCGTGGGCGAAGACGAGGACAACTGGACCATCACACTTCGTGATAACGGTCCGGGGTTACCGCAGAAAGCGGTTGAGCACCTCTTTCACCCATTCAGTGGCGGGACCAAGCGCGAGGGCAGTGGACTGGGTTTGGCAATCGCGCACGAGTTGGTTGTTGGACACGGTGGTACGCTTGAGCTAAACGATAACTCTGAAAATGGCGCGTGCTTTCAAATCACTTTGCCCAAGGGGGAAATTTAGAACTGCATGGCCTCTGAGATTTTTGCCAAATTTTACATTTTTGCCCTTGCAAAGCCAACCGCAACCAATTAGTTCACAGCTCCACGGACCGATAGCTCAGCTGGATAGAGTACTTGACTACGAATCAAGGGGTCGGGGGTTCGAATCCTCCTCGGTCCGCCACTTCTCATTAAATTATTATTTAATAACAATGAGATAATCAGAGATGGTATTTTTCGCCCCCACATTCGCCCCCACAAATCTTGAAGTTATTAAAATTTTGTGGCAC
>JAFMKS010000064.1 GCA_017852835.1 Paracoccaceae bacterium | reverse complement strand
CATCGAAATAAAAATCATGTCGACAAAATCGACAACAAACATGGCCATCAGCCCGATCGAGGCAGTGGCCGACATAACCGCGACATGCCGCATGGGCGCGCCGATTAGAAACTTGGCGTTACTGTTTGACATAAGGTTCCCTTCCCTTGCGGGAACGAACCTATGTTATTTTTTCGCTTTTACAACCTGCAGCAGGGGCATCAATGCCGACATATCTGGACCGTGTGCCATTCCTGTCAACGCCTTGCGCAGGGGCATGAACAATCCCTTGCCTTTGCGCCCTGTTGCCGCCTTCACTTCAGATGTCCATGCGGACCATGTGCCATCATCAAATGGCAAGGCAGGGAGCATATCCAATGCGGTTGCAACAAATTCGCGGTCGTCCTCTTCGATCAGGGGATCCGCGCCTTGGCTGATCAGGGTCCACCACGCTGCGATATCTTTGCGTGTGGTGATGTTTTCGCGCACAACGGCCCAAAATGCGTCTGCCAAATCCGCAGATACGCCTGCGGCGTCCAAGTCGGCTTGGATATCCGCCAAGGGTAGATCGTGTAACAAACGCGCGGTCAGCGGATACAAATCCGCCTCGTCAAATTTGGTTGGTGCGGACCCAAAGGTCGACAGATCAAAATTATCCGCAACCTCATCCAATGACGTGCGCAGTTCGACAGGTTCGCTTGATCCCAATCGCGCCATGTGGCTGATGATCGCCTCAGGCTCGATGCCGTTTTCGCGCATGTCCTTTAGCGCCAGTGTGCCCAAACGTTTTGACAGCGCCTCACCTTGTGGGCCTGTCAAAAGCGAATGGTGTGCAAATTCAGGCACGTTGCCACCCAAGGCTTGGATTATCTGAATTTGCGTGGCTGTATTTGTGACGTGATCGGATCCGCGCACAACATGGGTGATCCCCATTTCCGTGTCATCCACAACGGACGCTAAGGTATAGAGGAACTGACCATCCGCGCGGATCAAAACAGGATCGGACACAGATGCCGCATCAATCGACAGATCACCCAAAATACCATCTGTCCAATTGATACGTTCATGATCCAACAAAAAACGCCAATGCCCTGATCCGCGTTCTGCGCGCAGCGCATCCTTTTCCGCGTCACTGAGACCGCGCGCCGCGCGATCATAAACGGGCGGCTTGCCCATGTTCAGCTGCTTCTTACGCTTTAGGTCCAGTTCCGTTGGCGTTTCAAAACATTCATAAAACCGACCCATGTCGCGCAGTTTATCTGCCGCCGCGTGATACCGATCAAGACGCTCTGATTGACGCTCGATACGATCCCACGTCAGACCCAACCATTCCAAGTCACGCTTAATCTGATCGACATATTCTTCCTTAGAGCGTTCTGGATCCGTATCATCGATACGCAAAATGAACGTGCCCTGCGTTTTGCGCGCAATCAAATAATTCATCAAAGCGGCGCGCATATTACCGATATGCAGATAGCCGGTTGGGGATGGTGCAAAACGCGTGACTGTCATTGGTATTCTCCTATGTCGCGGGGTGTTTTTCACACCTCACCCAATTTGTCCAGTCAGCTTGGCCTGACAGGCCATATCTGATCCAACCGTTCCAACCCCGCCGTGATCAATTGTGCAAGCACGTCCAAATCAATATCTGCCAATTTGTTTACGTATAAACAGGACTTTCCCAATTTGTGTTTGCCAAGGTTTTTCAAAATGTCGGAAAAGTCCCCATAGCCTGGCATGATGTAAATCGACAAATTGGATTTGCGCGGTGAAAACCCCGTTGCTAAAAAATCACCTTCGCGGCCTGTGGCATAGCGATAATGATATTGACCAAATCCAACGATGCTATCGCCCCACATTTTTGGGGCATACCCAGTGACCTTTGAAAAAAGATCAACCAATACAGCGGCGTCCTGACGTCGTGTTGGATGGGCGATTGATGCGATAAATTCGTCAACGGACGCATCAGTTTTGACAGTTTTATTTTGCGTCACATTCATAATCCTTTATATTTGTAATTAACCCACTACAATTATGGAACACGCAGGAGGATATTATGAAAACACCCTATTACATGCGACGCCGCACATTTTTGACAGGTGTTGCCGCAACCGCGACAGCCACCGCCGCCCAAAGTGCGGCCCCAATGTTGGGCCCATCCATGTCGCTACATCGCAGATTTCAATTAGGCAGCTTTGAAATTACGACAATTCTTTCAGGCACCGTCACCGTCAATAATGATCCACAAAGCATTTTTGGCCTGAACGTCAGCGAAGATGAATTCAAACGTGTCTGCGCGGAAAATGCGATTCCAGATGATAAGTTCCAAATGTTTTATACCCCAACTGTGATCAACACAGGCGCGGAATTGATCCTGTTTGATACAGGCCAGAACCCAACAGGCACAGTCGCAGCACTTGAAAGCGCGGGTTATAGTGCGGATCAGGTGGATAAGGTTGTTTTGACCCATTTCCACGGCGATCACATCGGCGGCATTTCGGAAAATGATGTACGCACATTTGAAAACGCCGAATATGTGTGCGGGCTTGCAGAATACGAAGATTGGGATTTTTCGGGCAATGACACGTTTGAAGAAAAGGTCCGTCCGCTTGAGGACGAAATCGTCATGCTGGAAGATGGTGAGGATATCGTCACAGGCGTCACGGCGATGGCCGCACATGGTCATACCCCAGGTCACATGGGATATATGATCGAGTCAGAGGGCAAAAATCTGTTCCTTGGGGGGGATTTTGCGAACCATTATATCTGGTCATTGGCCTATCCCGATTGGGAATTGCGTTTTGATCGTGATCGCGAAGGGGCGGCACAAACACGACGGCGTGTCTTGGGCATGTTGGAAGATGAAAAAATGCCATTCATCGGATACCACATGCCTTGGCCCGGTTTGGGTTACGTCGAAACACGCGGGGATGGATTCCGCTATGTTCCAGCCAGCTATCAGATGATGCTGTAATTAATTGAAGCGCCCTCGGGGTTTGAACCTGAGGGCGTTTTTAAGAGTATCTCAGCTCCGCAGGGTCACTTGCCCGAAGTCGATACGTTACAGAGCCCTAGATATTCGGCGAATTGGCGTGACTAAGCCTATTTAGTCGTATTTGCGCTGATCTTCGATCACCAACCCATCGCGGGGCAATCCACCTGGTGCAATCAATTCGATACGTCCGCGCAGTTTTAGGCAGTCCATAACAGACGCCTCATACCGTGCAGCATCCGTTGCAGATGTTTCCAGTTGAACAATCATTCCATCCATTTCGCCATCCCGAATGGCAATGACCCGTGCGCGATCAATTTCATTGTGTTTGGCAACCAAATCCGCAACCTGTTCTGGGCGTACAAACATCCCCTTGATCTTGGTTGTTTGATCTGCGCGGCCCATCCACCCTTTGATGCGCATGTTGGTACGCCCACAGGGCGATTGACCCACCATGACGGCAGACAAATCGCCCGTTGCGAACCGAACCAATGGATAGTCGCGGTTTAATGTGGTCACGACAACTTCGCCCACCTCACCCACGGCAACTGGGTTTCCTGTGCCTGGTGTTACGATTTCAACAATCACGCCTTCATCGACGATCATGCCGTCCATGGCTTGGGATTCATAGGCCACATTGCCCAAATCCGCGGTCGCATAGTTTTGCAAACACAGAACACCACGATCGGCGTATTCCTGACGCAAGGATGGGAACAGTGCACCACCACCAACCGCGGCTTTCGTAATGCCAAGCTTTACGCCCAATTCATCCGCCTTATCCAAAATCACCTTTAGATAATCGGGCGTACCCGCATAAGCCGTTGTTCCAATGTCGAATGCCGCGCGCACCTGTAATTCTGTTTGGCCAACCCCAGCAGGGACAACCGCCGCATTGACCGCACGCGCACCATTTTCAAAAATCATTCCCGCAGGCGTCAAATGATACCCAAAGCAGTTTTGAACAATATCGCCTGCGCCAATGCCAACGGCGTTCAAAAACCGCCCGATGCGCCACCAGTCATGGCCAACACCGCCAGGTTCATAAATTGGACCAGGGGATTGAAAGATATGCGCGAATTCATGTGTGTTTAGCGCACCATATCCCCCAAGCGGGCCATTTTCCGATTGGGCTTGTATCAGATCAGATTTGCGCAAAACAGGCAGCCCAGCCAAATCACCAATCGTCTGAATTGCGCTGGCGTCAATGTCGCCCAGCGTATCTGAATACCCGCTCAATTTCTGAGCATTTGCGATTTGCGCAGGCAGGGCCAAAACAAGATCACTGGCACGTTGATCAGCACTGCGTGTTTCTAAATCATCAAAAAAGCTCATGAGCGTTCGTCCTAGTTCAAAGTCATTGAGAGAAAATTTATAAAATCAGCTCAGCCAACGCTTACGACGGCGATAGCTGCGCGTATCGCGATAGGATTTTCGTCCCTCTTCAGACATACCTAGATAAAACTCTTTTACATCAGGATTTTCACGTAATTCAGCCGCAGGTCCATCCATCACCACTCGACCAGATTCCAGTATGTATCCATAGTGAGCATAGCGCAAAGCGACGTTTGTGTTCTGTTCGGCGAGAAGGAATGTTACTCCCTCTTTCTCATTAATAGACTTCACGATTTCAAAAATTTGTTCAACCAGTTGCGGTGCAAGCCCCATCGAAGGTTCATCCAACAAAATCGTTTCTGGTTGGCTCATTAAAGCTCTCCCCAGTGCGCACATTTGTTGCTCGCCCCCGGATGTGTAGCCAGCTAACGACTTTCTTCGTTCTTTTAGTCTAGGAAAGTAACTGTAAACCATTTCTAGATTATTTTCGATCGCAGCGCGTCCATCTGTTCGCGTATATGCTCCTGTCATTAAATTTTCTTCAACAGTAAGGTGTTCGAAGCAATGACGTCCTTCCATCACTTGAACAACCCCACGGCGCACCATTTCGGCAGGGTCCGTTTGGTCGACCCGTTCGCCGCGATAAGACACCATTCCTTTGGTCACTTCACCGCGTTCAGATTGAAGTAAATTGGAAATAGATTTGAGCGTCGTAGACTTACCAGCGCCGTTTCCACCCAAAAGCGCAGTTATACCACCTTTGGGGACACGCAGGGATACGCCCTTAAGAACCAAAATAACGTGGTTATAGATCACCTCAATATTGTTCACTTCGAGCAGTGTTTCTTGGTCTTGTGATACGTCCAGCATCGGGTTTCTTTCCAATTCGAAAAAAGGTTAAGGGTTGGCCCCCGCGCAGTGGCGGAGGCCAAATTCACATTAGTTACAGTTGGGTGTAATGTTGTTTTCTGCAGCGTACGCAGCACTATCTTCAGCAATCAACTTCGCTACAACGCTTTGGTCAGATTGCTTGTAATCAGAAATCATGTTCCACGAACCAGCATTAGCATCCCACTGTGCGACAGCCACTAGACCGTCACCACCATGGTTCTGACACGTGACTTTAAAGCTAGGTCCAAAATTAGGTAATCCTAATTCAACCATTTTAGCTTCAGTCATTTCAAAAGCTTCCATCGCTTTGATCATATCACCCTGCGAAACATCAGAATTACCTGTCATTTTCTGAGCAGTGCGTGCAGCTTCTGAATGCAACATCGCCATATACATGCCACGATTGTAGAGTACAGTGCCAACTTGATCTCCAGCGCCGGCAGCTTTTCCTGCATCTACCACATACTTTTTGATCTCATCGAGAACTGGGAACTCATTTCCAACACCATGGAATGTTAATGATTTATAGCCGTTAGCTTTTGGTCCTGCTGGTACTACGTCGTTTTCAGAACCTGACCACCATACACCAATGAAATTTTCCATTGGAAAACGAATGTTCACGGCTTCTTGGATCGCAACTTGGTTCATCACACCCCAGCCCCACATTAGGACGTAATCTGGGCGATCCCGTCGAATTTGTAGCCACTGTGATTTTTGCTCCTGACCTGGGTGGTCGACTGGGAGCAAGGACAATTCGTATCCATGCTTCTCTGCAAGGACTTCAAGCGTACGAATAGGCTCCTTTCCATAGGCTGAATTGTGGTATACGAGCGCTACTTTTTTGCCTTGAATGTTGCCACCATTAATATCTAAAAGGTGATTGATCGCGCCTGAGGCCCCATCCCAGTAGTTCGCAGGATAGTTAAAAACATTCCGGAAAACTTCTCCATTTTTAGCGGATGTACGACCGTAACCACCGGTATGCAAGGCAATACCATCAGCTGCAGTTTTTGGGATAAGCTGATAGGTCATACCTGTTGAATACGGTTCATAAACAAGAACGCCTTCGCCTTTGGTTGCTTCGTAGCATTCAACACCTTTCTCAGTGTTGTAACCAGTCTCACATTCGATGACACGAGTTTTGACGCCGCCAATTCCACCATCTCTCTCGTTGAGCAGCGTCATATAATCCGCGTAACCGTCAGCTAGTGGAATACCATTAGCAGCATATGGCCCCGTGCGATAACTGAGCGACGAAAATGTTAATTCTGCGAATGCTGGTGCCGCGGCGACAATGCCAGCTAGCAAGGAAGTTAAAAGTTTAGTTTTCATCGGTTTGGTCCTCCCATAATTTTCCGATGGTTGAAATTGTCAGGGTTCATCCCTGATCGTGATACTCAGGCCCTAGTGTGGGAAGGGCCAAAGCCGTAGTTTTTCCTTTGTTACGCGCCATAGTTGCGCAAGTCCGTGGGGTTCGGCAATCAAAAAGACAATGATCAAACCACCCACGATCATGAATTCAAGGTGTGCCGCCAAATCTGTTGGCCAGCCAAGACCACCCACCAGCACGTTTTTCAAGAAGACGGGCAACAACACCAAGAAGGCCGCGCCAGCGAAACTGCCAAAGATTGAACCCAAGCCACCAATGATGATCATGAACAACACCAAGAATGATTTGTTGATGCCAAACACCTCGCCCACTTCAACAGCGCCAAGATAAACCGCAAAGAACAATGCCCCCGATAGACCGACAAAGAAGGAAGAAACTGCAAATGCGCTAAGCTTTGCGCCAAGCGGGTTCACACCAATAATTTCGGCCGCGATATCCATGTCACGGATGGCCATCCATTTGCGCCCCAAGGAACCGCGCGTCAGGTTTCGCGCAACAATCGCCGACAGTGTCACAAAGACCAAGCACACTAAATATGCCGCCCATGCTTCGGTCGCAGGACCCGTGATGGGTTCGCCCAGAAACGTCCGCTCAGGCGCTGAAATCTGACCTGATGCAGAATAGTTGTAGAACCATGGCACACGGTTAAAGAGCCATACCAAAAAGAACTGCGCAGCAAGGGTCGCAACCGCAAGGTAAAACCCCTTAATCCGCAGCGACGGTAGGCCAAACAAAACGCCCACGCATGCTGTGATAACACCCGCCAATACGATGTGGATCAAAACGCTGACTTCGGGGAATATAGTCATCAGTTTATAGACCGCATAGGCCCCAACCGCCATAAAGCCCCCCGTGCCTAAAGACACTTGACCGCAATATCCCGTCAGAATGTTCAAACCGATAGCGGCGATGGAATAGATTAGGAACGGAAGGAAAACCGCATTCACCCAATAGTCATTGATCATGAACGGTATGATTGCGAATGCAACAAACAACACAAAGTAGTACCGATACCGATCAAATTTGATCGGGAAGGTTTGGTTGTCATCTTGATAGGAGGTTTTGAAATCTCCAGCCTCACGGTAGAACATTATTTCGCCTCCCAGCAAAGAATTAAGTCAGTGGCCCCAGCCAACAAAAATGCGTTTGTGTATGTCATCCCATCATACCCTTTCGATGATTTTGTCGCCAAAGAGACCTTGGGGACGGAACACAAGAAAGACGAGCGCAAGCACATAGGCAAACCAGTTTTCAGTTGCCCCGCCAATGATTGGGCCAAGCGCAAATTCAAACAGTTTTTCACCCACACCGATGATCAGGCCACCGACAATCGCACCCGGGATCGACGTAAAGCCGCCCAACATCAAAACAGGCAATGCCTTAAGCGCGATCAAAGAAAGCGAGAATTGAACACCCGACTTGGTACCCCACATGATCCCCGCAACCAGTGCCACGAACCCTGCAACGGACCAGACCATCACCCAAATAAAGCTAAGCGATACACCAACAGAAAGTGCCGCTTGGTGATCATCTGCCACTGCACGCATCGCGCGGCCTTGCTTTGTGTATTGTGAAAAGGCCACCAAAACACCAACCAATAGGGCCGCGATGATTGTGGCGACGATATCCAAGTTGTCGATAAAGAAGCCGTAATCAAAGATGTTAAAGGTGGTTTCATCAATCCATAGGTTGATTCCCTGCGGCAATCCAACGTCAAGTTTTTTGATCTCGGCGCCCCACATCAAGTCGCCAAACCCCTCCATAAAGTAGGCAAGGCCAATGGTCGCCATAAATAGAATAATTGGCTCTTGGTTCACCAAGTGGCGGAAAATCACCACCTGCACCAACCACGCCAATCCCACCATCACGACCATTGTCAGCAAAATGCCTAGTACCGCAGGTAAATGCCACCCAAAGTGATGTACATGCGTACCCAGCATTGCGTTGATTAGGTGGCTAAAGGGAACCTGTCCCTCCATGATGCCAACCAATGTCATCGCAGAGAACAGCGCCATCACACCTTGAGCATAGTTAAAGATACCAGATGCCTTGTAGATCAAGACAAATCCGAGCGCGACCAAGGCATAAAGAACCCCTGCCATTAGCCCGTTTAAGAAAACTTCCATCGCAAAGACGAGTTGTTCAGGCATTTGCACGCTCCTCTTTCAGCACCGACACGATACCGACGTGATACCGACGTAAAACAGATTGATATTTTTTAGTCATGTGAGACCCCCAAATAGGCGTCGATCACCTCTTGGTTATTGCGCACCTCATCTGGTGTGCCATCGCCAATTTTGCGGCCATAATCCATCACCACAACACGATCAGACAGATCCATAACAACCCCCATATCGTGTTCAATCAATGCGATTGTGGTGCCAAATTCGTCATTCACATCCAGAATAAAGCGGCTCATGTCCTCTTTTTCTTCAACGTTCATCCCCGCCATCGGTTCGTCCAAAAGAAGCAATTTTGGCTCAGACGCCAACGCACGCGCCAATTCGACACGTTTCTTCAAACCATAAGGAAGCCGCGCAACGGGTGTTTTACGGATGTGCTGAATCTCAAGAAAATCAATGACTTTCTCACAGATTTCACGGTTTTCAACCTCTTCCTTTTCAGCCTTTCCGCGCCATAATGCTTGGGACAAAATGCCAGCCTTCATCTGGGTCAAGCGTCCGGTCATGACGTTATCCAGAACGCTCATCCCTTCAAACAGGGCGATGTTTTGGAAAGTCCGTGCAATCCCCTGACGCGCCACTTCATAGGGGCGCATGGGTGCGCGTTTTTGACCACGGAAATAAACGTCGCCCTCTTGGGGTACATAAAACCCCGAGATGACGTTCAGCATAGATGATTTACCCGCACCATTTGGTCCGATGATCGCGCGAATTTCGCCTTCCCGAATATCAAAGCTGATATCCTTAATCGCCGTAACCCCCCCAAAACGCAGGGTAATATTACGCATATCCATGACCGTGCCGCCGATCTGACGACCGTCTGCTGTCACGTATCCTTGTTCTTGATCTAGCATCAATTCACCCCTTATTCTGCCGCAATTTTTTGGGCAGGTGCGACAGTCGTTGCATCGCACAATGTCAATGTCGCGCTGATGGCGCCCTTGCGACCATCTTCATAGGTCACTTCGGTTTCGGTAAAGATTTCGTCCTTGCCGTCATAAAGAGCGTTGACCAAATCTTCGAATTTTTCACCGATCACTTTACGGCGCACCTTGCGTGTGCGGGTCAGTTCGCCGTCATCCGCATCCAGTTCTTTGTGCAAAACAAGGAAGCGGTAAATTTGGCATCCTGACAACATGTCATCCTGCGCAACCGAACGGTTGACCTCTTCAACATGCCCTCTGATCGCACCCAATACCTGTGGATGCCCTGCCAATTCCTGATAGCTGGAATAGGCAATGTTGTTACGCTCGGCCCAGTTGCCCACAGCCGACATATCAATGTTGATAAAGGCCATGCATTTTTCGCGACCTGCACCAAACACAACAGCCTCAAGGATATTGGGATAAAACTTGAGCTTATTCTCAACATACTTTGGCGCGAACATGCTGCCATC
>JAFMKS010000063.1:2574-10176 GCA_017852835.1 Paracoccaceae bacterium | reverse complement strand
AGTTTAATATTATGATATTACATCTATGGTGCGATATAAAGGATATATAAGAATAAAGCGGAAAATCCCTTCGTTTCCGCCATCACCCCTCATTAATTGTAAGCTTATCAATAGCTTTCATTATTTAGGCTAAATCTGTCCCCAATCCTGTCTCCTAAAAATAATTTAACGCTGTCTCTCACGCGCGCATAGCTCGGCACTTTGCCTCATCACTACACACACTTTTTCGCGTGTTTGCGCGCTGGGGCTGTTTTTATTGGCTGGTGTTCTGACTGCGAATACAGTTGCAAACGACATCAGTGGGGCAATTATCCCGTAAACCTGAAACATTGGGTGATGGGAACACGCGCCTGTCACCCAAATACGACTTTGGCACCACACGAAACATTCAAAAATTGGTAACCTGGCCCTTTTAGCTTCCGCAAATACGTTTATGATGCGCCCAAGCTAATAAAAAGATGTGACCATGCCAATTATTACAGAAGACGACCTGATCCAGTCTATCGCGGATGCGTTCCAATTCATCTCATACTTTCATCCACCTGATTTCATCCGCGCGATGAGTGCAGCCTGGGAGAAAGAGGAAAATCCATCCGCGAAACAAGCGATGTCGCAAATCTTGGTTAATTCGCGTATGTGCGCGATTGGACGTCGTCCAATTTGTCAGGATACAGGGTCTGCCAATATTCACATCAAATACGGGATGCAGGCGCAGACGAATTTCAAACGCTCATTGCAAGAAATTTGTGATGAAGGCACGCGTCAGGGGTATCTGCGCGATGAAAACCCACTTCGGGCCTCTGTTGTGGTGGATCCATTTGATTCCCGCAAAAACTCGGGCGACAACACGCCCTGTATGCTGACCGTTGAAATGGTCGCGGGCGACACGATTGAGGTTGAGGTCGCCGCCAAAGGGGGTGGATCAGAGAATAAATCAAAATTCACCACCCTAAACCCATCAGGCAGCGTAGCGGACTGGGTCGTGCAAAGTGTGGAAAGCATGGGGGCAGGATGGTGTCCCCCTGGTATTTTGGGGATCGGGATCGGTGGCAACGCGGATAAGGCAATGGCATTGGCCAAACAGGCCCTGTCCGAACCCATTGATATGGCCGATTTAATCCGTCGTGGCCCATCAAACCGGACTGAGGAACTGCGCCTTGAAATCGCTGAACGTGTAAACGCATTGGGCATTGGTGCCCAAGGGTTGGGGGGCATCACAACGGTGCTGGACGTTAAAATCAAATCCTTCCCAACCCATGCGGCGTCATTGCCTGTTGGGATGATCCCAAATTGTGCCGCGACACGACACGCGCACTTCACATTGGACGGATCGGGTGCCGCGGAATTTATACCGCCTGATCTAAAGGACTGGCCAGAGATTCTGCTGGATCAGGCCAGCGCACATGCGATCAAGGTGGATGTGGACAACCTGACGGATGAGGTATTGCAATCTTTTGAACCGGGGCAAACACTGTTGCTGTCTGGCACGATCTACACAGGTCGCGATGCCGCGCATAAACGCATGATCGACATGTTGGACCGGGGTGAGGAGCTGCCCGTCGATCTTAAGGGACGCGCGATTTACTATGTTGGTCCCGTTGACGCGGTCGGGGACGAGGTGATCGGCCCAGCAGGACCCACCACATCGACCCGTATGGACAAATTCACAGATCGTATTTTGAACGACACGGGTTTGAAAATGATGATCGGTAAAGCCGAGCGTGGCGATATCGCGATTGAAGCGATCGCCAAGCATAAGGCGGTCTATCTGATCGCCGTTGGTGGTGCTGCCTATTTGGTGTCAAAGGCTATCAAATCCGCAAAACCCATTGCCTTCCAAGATTTGGGGATGGAGGCGATTTACGAGCTTGAGGTCGAGGATATGCCTGTCAACGTTGGTGTCGATATAAATGGCAACTCAATCCACAAAATCGGTCCAGCCGCTTGGCGTAAATAGGCGTTTAATTTTTGTAAAACGTATGATCCCCACAGGCCCCTGTGGGGATTTTTTTGTGCGGTGCGTGCTGTTATAGTGACGCACCGCGATCCAATTTAGTGGTCAAATAAATCAGGCTTTCTGAACTTTTCACACCTTTGGCTGATCCGATCTGATCCAAAATACGATCCAAATCCGCCGTTGTTTGTGCGGCGATTTCGACCAACATATCAAAACGCCCTGATGTCGTATGGGCGCGCCGCACCTCTGGCAGACTGCGCAGTTTCGACAGGACCTCAGCGCCGCTATGGGGATCAAAGGCAATCAGCACACTGGCGCGGATCATCGGGCGATTGGCATATCCCATCCGCAGGGTATAGCCCCGTATCGTTCCCGCCTTTTCTAAACGTTCAATGCGACTTTGCACGGTGGTGCGCGCGATCCCAAGTTGGCGCGCCAAATCCGTAAGGGGCGCACGCGCATTGTCGGTTAACGCCTGTATTAGTTTTTTGTCAATTTCGTCCATATGACAATAAATACAGTCAGAATGACGAAAATATCAATCATAATGTATAAAATGACTAACGATTATGACGGTGAAAACCTGTGAACTGGGACAAAGTGAAAAGAGGTGATTATGCAAGCGTTGTTCACATTCACAGGCACACCCGAAACCTATATCGCATCGCGCGAACCAGATGTGCCAATCCTATTCTTTGATCCAGCCGCGCTGTACACACGGTCTGCGCTGTTTCAGTCGGGGTTCCCGGGGCTTGTGACTTATGCGGTCAAGGCAAATGATACGAGCGAGGTCATCGAAAATTTACACATGGCGGGACTGACAACCTTTGACGTGGCTTCGCCTGCGGAAATCGCGCGGGTGCGTGACCTGTGTCCTGATGCAACGCTTCATTATAACAACCCTGTACGATCCATTAACGAAATACAGATGGGCGTTCAGGCGGGTGTGGTGTCTTGGTCGGTTGATTGCATTAGCGAATTGGAAAAACTGATCGAACATGACGCGACGGGTGAAATTGCCGTGCGCCTACATCTGCCAATGAGCGGATCGGCCTATAATTTTGGTGAAAAATTTGGGGCCTGTCCCGAGGATGCCGTGATGCTGTTAAAACGGGTTGCCCAAGCAGGGTACCAAGCGGCCATGACATTTCATGTGGGAACACAATGCACGGTTTATTCCGCATGGGATCATTACATCACAACTTGTCATGATATTGCACAACGGGCAGGCGTGACATTATCGCGGTTAAATGTTGGGGGTGGTTTTCCCGCCCATCGGTATGGGGCGGCCCCTGATCTGACCGCTGTGTTCGATCAAATCACCAGGGCAGTTCACCGCACGTTTGGGCATAAACCACCTAAACTCGTCTGCGAACCCGGACGCGCGTTGGTGTCTGAATGTTATCAATTATTGGTGCGCGTGAAGGGTCGCAAGGCGAATAATATCCTGTATCTAAACGATGGAATTTACGGCGCAATGGCGGAATGGCGTGACATTGGACCAGTCAAGCGTTTAGAGATTATGCGCCCCTCTGGCGAAGCGGTCACTGATCAGGTTGATGCCTTCAAGGTCTTTGGCCCGACCTGCGATAGCCTGGACCGATTACCCGATATGGTCGCATTGCCACGCACGATCGAAGACGGGGACTACATCCTGATTTCTGGCATGGGCGCCTATTCCAACGTTACCTGCACGCCCTTTAACGGATATGGCGTGGTTCAGCGTGTGACCATTGCCGCCTGATTAGGCCACATGTTGCAAGGTCACCTTGGGGTGTATGCCCAATGCGGCACAGACATCACGGGTCAGTTCAGGGCGGTTTAGGGTGTAAAAATGCAGCGCCTCAACCCCTTCATCGACCAATTCACTGCACAATTCTGTGCAGAGCGCGATTGACAGCAGGTCAGTGCGCTGATCCCGTTCGGCCTTGGCATAGGCATCCTCTAACCACACAGGCAGGGTCGCACCACAGCGTTTGGCAAAGCGTTTTACGCCCTGCCAATTTTCGATGGGCAAGATCCCAGGTGTGATTGGTTTTGTGATCCCCGCCTTGGCACAGGCATCGCGAAAACGCAAAAAATCCTCTGCCTCGAAAAAGAATTGGGTCAAAGCCTCGTCTGCCCCTGCGTCCAGTTTTTGTTTCAACCAGTCGATATTTTGGGCTGCATCTGCGGCCTCTGGGTGGGTTTGGGGGTAGGCGCCAACAAATAGGCGAAACGCATCCAAATCTGCCAGTGCCCCAACCAATTCAACAGTGTTTTCAAACCCATCCTCATGCGCGCGAAATGTGCCGCTTTCTGCGGGGGGGTCACCGCGCAGGGCGACCAAGCCAGTCACACCCGTATCTGTATAACTGCGGGCAATGTTCAGGGTTTCGTCCCGCGTTGCATCCACGCATGTCAAATGGGCCGCCACATCACACCCTGTGTGTTTGTGTAAAACGCGCGTGGCCTCTTGGGTCAGGGTGCGTGTTGTGCCCCCTGCGCCATAGGTCACGGACATAAAGCGTGGGTTTAGCGGGGCAAGCGTATTTACAGTATCCCACAGGCGATAGGCCCCTTCGAAATTTTGGGGTGGGAAAAACTCAAACGAAATCTGGGGTCGGCTCATTATCATATCCATAAGTTGTCTTGCCACTTTGTCTCAGATATGAAATTGTGAATCAAATTCATAAAATTAAAGAAGGTTATGAGTTTCGTATGAAAATGCATATCGAATTCCGCCATCTGCGCACGGTCAAAGCCATTCATGAAAATGGGGGCGTATCGAATGCAGCGGATATTTTGAATATCACGCAAAGCGCGCTGAGCCATCAGATCAAAAACCTAGAAGAGCAAACAGGGATTGAATTATTCGTGCGCAAATCCAAACCCTTGCGCTTGACGGCGGCGGGTATGCGTCTGTTGCGGTTGGCTGATAAAATCCTGCCCGAGGTCGATGCCATTCAGGCCGAATTCGAAGGATTGCGCAGTGGTAAATCAGGGCGCCTTCATATCGCGATTGAATGCCACGCCTGTTTTGAATGGCTGTTTCCTGTGCTTGAGAGATTTCGTCAATCTTGGCCCGATGTGGATGTGGATATCAGACCAGGGTTGGCATTTGACGCCCTGCCTGCCTTGGAAAAAGAGGATGTGGATTTGGTCGTGTCATCAGACCCCGAAAACCTACCCGGCATCACATTTTCACATTTGTTCGAATATGCACCTGTTTTTGTAGCATCGGCACACAATCCACTGGCGGAAAAAGCCTTTATCGAGGCCGAGGATTTCCGTGATCAAACCCTGATCACCTATCCCGTTGAACGCAGCCGATTAGATCTGTTTTCACAGCTTTTGATCCCGGCCAAGGTGGAACCTGCATCCATCCGTCAAGTGGAACTCACAGCTGTGATCCTCTTGCTGGTTGCGTCGAATAGGGGGGTTTCCGTATTGCCAGATTGGGTGGTGCGCGAGGTGAAATACAGTTCCGATTATGTCACACGTCCACTGACAAAGAATAAAGTCACGCGTGGATTATTCGCCGCCACGCGCGATGATGATCTTGCTAAACCGTACATGCGTGAACTGATACGCCTTGCTGGCGAAGAGGCACGCAGGCTTCAGTCACTTTAAAGCGATTGGAGTTCGGTCGCCATTACACGACCATCACGTCCGTCCTGAAGCTCATAGCTTAGTTTCTGGTTTTCGGCCAAAGCCTTCAAGCCAGAACGTTCAACTGCGGAAATATGAACGAACACATCTTTTCCGCCTTCTTCGGGTTCAATGAACCCGTAACCTTTAGTTGTGTTAAACCATTTCACGGTGCCATTTGGCATGTCCGTGTCTCCTTCTTCTTCTTCCCGAAATTGCAGATCAACGATCTGATGTGACCTGACAGCGCCTACAAACATCCGATGCTAAGAAGAAGTCGGAGGTGTTATTTGCAATCGTCACATGAAACAAAATGGCTTGTTTTTCCAAAATTCAAGTGAAATAGAAAAAGAATAATTCAAAAATTGCTGGGGGCAGAAAATGGACATTTATGGAATTAAGACATGCGATAGCTGCCGCAAGGCGATCAAGGCCTTGTCAGATGCGCGTTTTGTTGACCTGCGCAAAGACGGCATTTCCCCAGATCTGCTGTCACGCGCCTATGCCGAATTTGGCGATGCGATTGTGAATAAGAAATCCGCAACTTGGCGTGGGTTTGATGATGCCAAACGCGCAATGGACCCATTGGAATTGGTGACGCTGAACCCTACTGTCATGAAACGTCCTCTAATCTTGGATGACCAAGGGACGCTTGCACTTGGGTGGGGTAAAGATGTTCAGGAACGTTTTGGCGTTTAACGCATCAAACTGCGATCAACGGATAGTGCGCCCGCGCCTTTGATCACCAGAATAATTAACGGGAACATCCATAATAGGCGTTGATATCAACATCGTATTGGGAATACGATAAAACCAGCCCCCAATGAATTTTGCATCCCCTGCAAGCCCCTGACCATAAAGATTGGTCAGTGACTGCACGACAATAACCCAATCATTCCAAGCGCACTAAGGCATGTGAAAAGTCCGATAAGGATCGTCAGCGGTAGTATTAATTCCGCCCATGGTCCAGCTGTCACAACCGCCCAGTGCCATAGGCCAAAGGCCGATGGATCAATCCCACACTTTTCCTTGGTGCCTGCATGCTTGATTGTAGCTGTGCCTGCAACGGTGCGTGCGATGGCAAGTGTTTTTACTGATTTAGACACAATTACATGCCCTTTTTGGTTGTGCGTGACCGCATCGGTCCATCACAGGCTAAATCGGGACTGCGTATTTTTTTCCAATCACAGGCGCGTGCGTCACGTCTCTGTGATCGAGTGTGATTATTTTTGGTATTGGACGTGAGGATTTGACATGAAAAAGGGAGCAAAATGAAACTTTGCCCCCAATATAACGCTAAATTTTTCCACCAAATGTTACAATTGATCTGGCGCCTTTGCTTCGCTTGTGAGCGTGCTCACAATCTCTTCAAGTGAGCTGGTCGAGGTTTGCTTTTCCCCTAAGCGACGGACAGAAACGCTGCGCTCTTCAACTTCGCGCATGCCGCAGGCCAAAATCACAGGCACCTTACCAACAGAATGTTCGCGCACCTTATAGTTGATTTTCTCGTTGCGCAGATCCAACTCGGCGCGCACGCCTTTGGCACGCAATGCCGCGACAACTTCCTGACAATAGTCGTTTGCATCCGACACAATTGCGGCCACAACAACCTGACGGGGGGCCAACCAGAACGGCAAACGCCCTGCTGAGCTTTCAATTAGGATCCCGATAAATCGTTCAAATGATCCCAATACCGCGCGGTGCAACATCACGGGGCGGTGTTTTTGGCCATCCTCTGCAATGTAATTCGCGTCCAACCGTTCAGGCAGAACAAAATCCACCTGCAATGTACCACACTGCCAATCCCGTCCAATGGCATCTGTTAACACGAATTCCAGTTTCGGCCCATAAAATGCGCCTTCCCCTGGGTTCAGTTCAAATTCATATCCTGCCGCTTCTGTTGCGCTGCGCAGGGCGTTTTCCGATTTATCCCAAACTTCGTCGCTCCCCGCACGTTGTTCAGGACGATCAGAGAATTTGATCGAAAAGTTTTCAAAGCCCAGATCACGATAGAT
>JAFMKS010000063.1:0-2339 GCA_017852835.1 Paracoccaceae bacterium | reverse complement strand
GCATTGATCGCCTTTTCACGCGCATGTTCTTCGTCCACTTCGACGATGAACATGTTTTCCTGATATTTGTCCCAGTGGCCCGAGGCCTCCCACAATTTGCGATCCACAACTTGGGGGGTGTTCACTTCTACATATCCTCCAAGTTCCTGTTGGCGGCGCATGTAATCTTGCAGTGTTGTGTAAATCTTCCATCCATTTGGATGCCAAAAAATTTGGCCAGGCGCCTCTTCTTGCATATGGAACAGGTCCATTTCGCGCCCCAATTTGCGGTGGTCACGTTTTGCGGCCTCTTCCAGCATCGTCAGGTGCGCCTTTAGTTGTTCTTTGTTCAAAAACGCCACACCATAGATCCGCTGCAATTGTTCGCGCGAACTGTCCCCGCGCCAATAGGCGCCCGCAACATGCATCAATTTGAACCCATCGGCGGGAACCTGACCTGTGTGTTGCAGGTGGGGACCGCGACACAGGTCCTGCCATTCGCCGTGCCAATACATGCGAATGGGTTCGTTGCCGGGGATCGATTCAATCAATTCAACCTTAAAGGGTTCGTTTGTGTCCGTGTAATGCTGGATTGCGCGATCACGTTCCCATACCTCGGTGCGTACGCCGTCCCGCAGGTTGATGATGTCCTTCATCTTTTTTTCAATCAGACCCAGATCCTCTGGGGTAAAGGGCTCTTTACGATCAAAATCATAATACCATCCATTGTTAATGACAGGGCCAATGGTGACTTTGACATCGGGCCAAATTTCTTGGACCGCACGCGCCATAATATGCGCCAGATCGTGACGCACCAATTCCAATGCGGGCTCTGTGTCTTTTATGGTGTTGATGGCAATTGTCGCATCTGCATCAATGGGCCATTGCAGATCATAGTGCGCACCGTTCACAGTTGCGCTGATCGCTTTTTTCCCAAGTGAGGTTGAGATATCTGACGCCACCTCTGCCGCTGTGGTACCAGCTGCATAGTCGCGTTTATTGCCGTCGGGAAAGGTAAGAGAGATTTGGGACATCTTGGTCCTCCTCGTCGTTTTGGCGCCCACGGAACGCCCGGTTGCGGGTTATATGGTTCGCGCCACATGTGCCGTGTTTGGGCCAAGGGGTCAAGCGTTGATTTGCGAAACGCGTATTCGTCCATAAGAAATGACTATAATCTCTTGTTTCACAGCTTGGACGGTTTCATACTACCCCGAAAGAGGAGCATTCCATGACACAATTTATGACAGGACCGCGGGGGCAAAAATTGGCCTTTTCCAAAATTGATGGGGCGGGGCCAACGGTTGTGTTTTTGGGGGGCTTTATGTCCGACATGACGGGATCCAAGGCGATTTTTTTGGAAGATTGGGCCAAGGCGCGGGGGCAGGCGTTTTTGCGATTTGATTACGCAGCCCATGGCCAATCCGAGGGCGTATTCACCGAACACAGCGTTGCAGAATGGGCCGAAGACGCCGCCGCCGTCATTGCGGCCCAAACCAACGGGGATTTGATCCTGATTGGGTCCTCGATGGGGGGATGGATATCCCTGAACCTTGGGCGCGATATGGGGGATCGGTTGCGCGGACTGATCCTGATTGCCGCTGCGCCCGATTTCACCGAGGATAGCATGCTGGCCAGTTTTACCGAGACGCAAAAACAAGAAATCGCAGAACAGGGCGTCACCTATATCCCGTCTGATTACGGCGACCCCTATCCCATTTCAAATCATTTGCTAACTGATAGCCGCCGCGCCTTTGTTATGCGTGAACCGCTGGAGTTTGGATGCCCTGTCCATATGATCCAAGGTACGCTGGACAATGCAGTATCACGTGACACGGCGCTGCGATTGCTGGACCATATCCAGGCGGATGATCTGCATCTGACCCTGACCAAAGGGGCAGATCATTCCTATTCCACGCCGCCGTGTCTGGCTGTTATTCAACAAAAATTAGAATGCATTTTAGAAAGTTGATTCATAGAACAACCCGATATGATCAACGCAGCCCTACGGGAATGGTTGGTTCAACCGGTGGTCTTGCGTTAACGCAACAATGTTTCAATTTTGCGGGTCAGTTTGCCAGACATGGGTTTTGTCACAGAACTGTAGCTGTCGACATAATTCCCATTTGCGTCCAGCAGCACCTTATAAAAATTCCACCGTGGTTTGAACCCGTGTTCACGTTGCAACCATATATAAAATGGATGGGCCTTATCCCCTGTGACGGATGTGATGTCGGTCATGGGCAGGGTTAGGCCATATGTGACTTCACAGAATTCTTTGACGTCTTCGCCTGATTTCAGCTCTTGACGAAAATCATTTGATGGCACGGCCAAAACAACCAAACCTTTGGGCCCATAGGTTT
>JAFMKS010000062.1 GCA_017852835.1 Paracoccaceae bacterium | reverse complement strand
AGGCCTATATCAAAGGTACAAAAATGTCTTTCTCTGGATTTAAAAAGGAAAAAGATATCGCAGCGACGATTGAATATCTGAAATCGTTTTCTGAATAATCTTTGATTATATCGTTTAGAAAGGGCGCTTTTAGGCGCCCTTTTTCATTTTAAGCGCAGTGTTTCGATGAATTTTGGAATATTCTCTTTAAAACGGAAAAACCCATGTGTGGCCTTGGGCCAGCATAGCGTGTCATAGGGCGCGCGAATTTCACAAGTTTGGATGCCTGTGGCAGACAATTGTGCCCTTATTTTATCCAGCGTTGTGCGCATTGGACCAATGGTTGGCGTTGGGACCACGATTTGTTCCAAATCTGCATTTTTGGCCCATGCGATCACATCATCGACCGTTGTGGTATCAGTAATGTTTGGTAAACGATCCGCATAACGTATCATGCATTCATTGCGGAGCCCATCAACGAAGCTTTGAACAGTGTCAGAAACATGCCACGGACTAACGCCCGTCAGGGACGGTATATAGGCTGCCGCATAGATGTTTTTGGGCGCTGCGGCCAGCAGATGGGTCAAATCAAAATCATCGTCATGCAAGAGGAACCCAGTACGTTTCGAGGACTCGATCACGCTTGGGATCGATAATGGCATCGGTTTGGGATGATCCGGATGCCCAAGGGGGCGCGCATAGGATGCAAGCCCTGTTGGGCGAAACCGGCCTTCTGTGAATTTTGCAATATTATCGGCACGCGCAAGATAGGTTTTCCCAGCGGTATGCATCCCGCATACCCATCGCCAGCTAAGGGTATTTGATGCGGGATCCCCGTCCAACAGGTGCCGCATGAAGAAATCAGCACCCAGTTCCCAAGGCAGTTCCAGAGTATGCACCCAAATCGAGGCAAACCACATCCGTGCGTGATTGTGCAAATACCCAGTTTCAACCAATTCCTTCGCCCAGTGGTCAAAACAGTCTATTCCTGTCGTTCCATAACACGCCGCCTCCCATTGCTGGCGCAGCCCGCCTTGGGACATGACATCATGCTTTGCCTGCGCCAGTGCTCCTTGGTAATTCGTCCAAACCGATGGGCGCAGTTCGAACCAGCCTTTCCAATAGGTGCGCCAAAACACCTCTTGGATAAATTTTTCTGCGGATTGGGGACTATGCGCGCCCAGCACGGATTTTAAAACCTCAACCTCGCTAATCGTACGACGGCGGATATAGGGGGAAAGTTGGGACACGGATTTATGCGCATCCGCACCGCGATCATAATTTCGCCCTTGGGCATATTTGATGCCAGCGGCGGGAATGAAGTCTTTTAATCGGCGCAAGCCGTCATCGCGTGATGGGTTGAAATACATAACAAATCCTAGGTTGGGTTGTGGAGATTTAGACCTAGGATGGTGTGTTTCAAGTGGGTTATTTCGCCCAGCCTTTGCGCATGTCGCGGGGCGCAAATCCGTATTTCGATTTAAACTGACGTGCCAAATGGGATGTGGAATTAAATCCCGTTGCCGCCGTAATTTGCGTGATGCTCATATCCGTTTCACTTAACAGCGCATGTGCACGTTCTAGTTTTAGCGTGTAGTAAAATTGCGTTGGGGATTGTGCTGTATATTTTTTGAACAATCGTTCCAATTGACGGCGCGAAATATCAAGTGTTGCGCATAACTCTAGCAGAGGCATTGGGTCTTCTACGGTTTGTTGCATCAACTGTATCGCGTGCAGCAGCTTGGGATTGCGCGTCCCAACCATGACAGACAGTGATGATCTTTGTGGCGCCTGTCGATCGTTGGATCGCTTGTGGATACACATATCCGCAACAACCAACGCCAGTTCGCTGCCATGATCCTCTTCTATCAGGGCCAGCATCATATCCGTTGCCGCATTGCCGCCACTGCAGGTGATCAATTGAGCATCATTTTCATAAAGATTTTCAGTTGGAACCAGATCAGGGAATGTTTCCACGAATGCAGGTTGGTTTTCCCAGTGCAACGTAAATCGTCGATCACGAATAACTCCCGCCTGCGCCAGTGCAAATGCGCCCGTGCAAATCCCACCCAGTTGAGTGCCCTGACGATCCTGTTGCCTGATCCATCCCAGCACCTCTTTTGATGCGGCACGAACGGGATCAATCCCTGAACAGACAAAGACGGAGGCCTCTTTGGAAATCTGTCCCATCGCTCCATCGGATTGAATCGTGACCCCGTTCGAACATGTTGCGCCCTGTCCGTCAGGGGTAATCGCGTGCCATGTATAGAGCTGTTTTTGCGCTAATTGATTTGCGATGCGCAGGGGTTCGATGGCCGATGAAAATGCCAACATCGTGAGTTTTGGAAGGAGCAAAAAGTAAAATTCGCGCGCAGGTCCATTTGCCGTTATCTGCAGCGAAGCCGCACCTTTGGGAATATAGCGATCTGATGGCACGTCATTTAATCCTTTGTCGCATCATAAATTGTAAAATGTAGATTTGGAAACAATTCCTGACCCTTTTCGATCATAAGATAAAGTTTTTTCGTAACGATCTTAGGTTGTTAAGGGGAAATTAGCAATTTTTCAAAAATCTATGCCCGCCCCCCCATTGCAGCCGCCGAGTGGGAGAACTAGTCTATTTAGAAAGTGAAACACAGATTTTCGAGTAGGAAAGCTTAGAATGAAAGATCCCGTAGACTTTTACATGAATTCGCTGGTCCCGATGGTTGTTGAACAAACAAGCCGCGGTGAACGTGCGTATGACATCTTTTCTCGTCTTCTAAAGGAGCGGATCATTTTTTTGAACGGTCCTGTTCATGATGGCATGTCCAGCTTGATTGTGGCGCAGTTGCTGCACCTTGAGGCGGAAAACCCATCCAAAGAGATTTCGATGTATATCAACAGCCCAGGCGGCGTTGTGACATCGGGTTTGTCGATCTATGACACAATGCAATACATCCGCCCAAAGGTGTCGACATTGGTGATCGGGCAGGCCGCGTCTATGGGATCCTTGTTGTTGACTGCGGGCGAAGCGGGCATGCGCTTTTCGCTGCCAAACAGCCGCATCATGGTGCACCAGCCCTCAGGCGGATATCAGGGTCAGGCAACGGATATCATGATCCATGCAGAAGAAACGCTAAAACTAAAGCGTCGCTTGAATGAAATCTATGTTCAGCACACAGGCCAAGACCTTGAAACAGTCGAGGCGGCGCTGGAGCGCGATAACTTTATGACAGCAGAAGACGCCAAAAATTGGGGTCTGATCGACGAAATCGTTGAAAAGCGCGCAGACGCAACCGACGAATAAGAATACTGCGCATTCCCATCCCGAAATGGGGGTGCGCATTTTTGCCATTGTGGCTGGGTCAGCTCTGTCCTAAGCTGTGATGTAAATTTAAAGCAAAGTGTGACGTTCAACTAAGAACGGACGTAAAGGACAAGGTATGGCGACCAATTCAGGCGAAAGCAAAAACACACTGTACTGTAGCTTTTGTGGCAAAAGCCAGCATGAGGTGCGAAAGCTGATCGCTGGGCCAACGGTCTTCATCTGTGATGAATGCGTCGAACTTTGCATGGATATTATCCGCGAAGAAAACAAAACGACGGGCATGAAGGCACGTGAAGGTGTGCCAACACCGCGCGAGATTTGCGATGTTTTGGATGACTATGTGATCGGCCAAGCAACGGCCAAGCGCGTTTTGTCGGTTGCGGTGCATAACCATTACAAACGTCTGAACCATGCCGATAAGGGCGGGGATATCGAACTTTCGAAATCTAATATCCTGCTGATTGGTCCGACAGGGTGTGGTAAAACCCTATTGGCGCAAACATTGGCGCGTATTCTGGACGTGCCCTTCACAATGGCGGATGCCACCACATTGACCGAAGCGGGATATGTGGGGGAAGATGTTGAAAACATCATTCTTAAACTGCTTCAGGCATCAGAATATAATGTTGAACGCGCACAACGCGGCATCGTTTACATTGACGAAGTTGATAAAATTACGCGCAAATCCGAAAATCCATCTATCACCCGCGATGTTTCAGGCGAAGGTGTGCAACAGGCCCTGTTGAAATTGATGGAAGGCACGGTTGCCTCGGTTCCTCCTCAAGGTGGACGTAAGCATCCCCAGCAAGAATTCCTGCAAGTTGATACAACAAACATCCTGTTCATCTGCGGTGGTGCCTTTGCGGGATTGGACAAAATCATCGCGCAGCGTGGCAAAGGCAGCGCAATTGGGTTTGGCGCAGATGTACGTGATAATGATAGCCGCGGCGTTGGCGAAATGTTCAAAGAGCTAGAGCCAGAAGACTTGTTGAAATTCGGTTTGATCCCAGAATTTGTCGGCCGTTTGCCTGTTCTTGCAACGCTTGAGGATTTGGATCAGGACGCGTTGGTGATTATCCTGACACAGCCTAAAAATGCCCTTGTGAAACAGTATCAGCGTTTGTTCGATCTTGAGGACACGCAATTGACCTTCACCGATGAGGCCCTGCAAGCAATCGCAAAACGCGCCATTGAACGTAAAACTGGTGCGCGTGGCCTACGCTCCATCCTAGAAGAAATTTTGCTGGATACGATGTTTGATCTTCCCGGCATGGAAAATGTCGATGAAATCGTCGTAAACGAAGAAGCGGTCACAACCAAAGCGGGACCGTTGGTGATTTACGGTGATGCACAGCGTGAGCCTGCCAGCGCAGGATAATTGATTGGCGCCCACTAGACCTGCGATGGGTTCTGGTGCATAAGGCGCACACGGTTTTTGACGGAGAGTCACATGGGTATCTTGAACACAGTTCTTCGGGCGGTCACATGGTGGAACGGCCAAACGCTGAATACGCAGTTTTATACATGGCGTAAGGGCGTGAAAGTGGGCGAAGATGATCAAGGAAACGCATATTACACCTGCCGTCATGGCAAACGCCGCTGGGTCATCTTTAATGGTGAATCAGAGGCAAGCCGCGTAAGCGCGGATTGGCACGGTTGGTTGCACCACACATTTAAAGAGCCCCCAACAGAGCGTCCATTGGCGCATAAAGAGTGGGAAAAATCGCATCAGGAAAACCTGACAGGAACCGCATTGGCCTATGCGCCCGCAGGATCATTGCGTCAGGCAAAAACAGCAGATCGCCAAGATTATGAGGCGTGGCAACCGGAATAATCTAATGAGTGAGAATAAAACCGAAGTAACAATAGGCGCATTGGTTTTGGCCGTCGCTGTCGGCTTTGTTCTTTATGTTGGTCAAACCACGGGCATTTCCGCATCAACTGGTGGCTATCAGATTAGTGCCGCCTTCCGTTCCGCCGAGGGTATTTCTACGGGTACTGATGTGCGCCTAGCAGGTGTTAAAATCGGCACTGTGACGGATATGGCGTTAAATCCAGAAACCTATCGCGCCGAGGTCAAATTTGCGATCGAAGAGGGCATTGAGATCCCTGACGACAGCACCTTTGCCATCGAATCCGAAGGATTGCTGGGCGGTCAATATGTCGAGGTGGTTCCAGGTGGATCCTTTGATTATTTGGTGGACGGGGATGAGGCTTTGGACACGCAGGGCGCGGTTAGCTTAACCTCACTTCTCATGAAATTTGTAGCAACCGGATCGTCAAATTGATGCGCGGACTTTTGGCGGCGGCTTTGGTCTGTGTTGCCCAAATCGCAGGCGCACAAGAGGAGACAGCGCTGGCCGATGGTGCATTGCTGCGCGGTTTGGATAAGGTAAGCGGTGCGGTTCATGATATTGCGTTGCGGTCTGGAAAATCCATTGAAATTGGGAACCTGCGTGTTGCGCTTGGTGAATGTCGCTATCCTGTTGCAAACCCCGTGGGGGATGCATTTGCGCACCTCAATATTCAGAATGTCGATACCAATGATACGGTGTTTAAGGGGTGGATGATTGCATCGTCCCCTGCGCTTAACCCATTAGAACACGCGCGTTATGATGTTTGGGTGTTGCGTTGCGCGATGGCAGAAACATCGGGCGAATAATCAGGGTTGCGAAAATCCGCGTCATTCCCGATGACAGCATACAAGCGATCCAAATAGGTTTTTTGCGGAATTTCCTCAGCGCCAAGGGTTTTCAAATGGGGCGTTATAAATTGGGTATCAAACAAGCCAAACCCCGTGTTGCGCAGCCGATGCACCAGATAGGCCAACGCAATCTTGGACCCGTCCTTTTGATGGGAAAACATGCTTTCCCCGAAAAATGCACCGCCCAGCGTTACGCCGTAAACTCCCCCAATCAGATTGCCGTCGCGCCAAACCTCTAGGCTTTGGGCATCACCTGATGCAAAGAGCGTGCGATACATGTGGAAAATGGGTTCATTGATCCATGTTTCAGAGCGATCAGCACAGGCAATAACCACCTCTTCGAATGCGGTATTGACCCGAATGTCATACTCACATTTAAGTAATCTGCGGGAAAGTGAGCGGGAAACATGAAACCCATCTAACGGGATAACCCCGCGCATCCGCGGCTCGATCCAATCAATGTCGGCCGAGTGGCGCGAACGGGCCATGGGAAATATGCCCAACGAATAGGCCCGCAAAATCGTATCACGGGACCATTCATTTAACATCGTGCATCCTCGGCATTACGCCCCGTAGGTTTCTTCCAGCCACTTTTCCAGCCAGTGGATGTTGTAGTCGCCTGAATGGATGTCATCCTCGGCCAGCAGTTGGTTGAATAGCGGCACAGTGGTGTCAACACCGTCCACAATCAACTCGCTTAGCGCGCGTTCCAGGCGGGCCAATGCCTCGGTGCGATCGCGTCCATGCACAATCAACTTACCGATCAGACTGTCGTAGTAGGGGGGAATGGAATACCCATTATAAAGCGCACTATCCATGCGCACGCCCAATCCACCAGGGGCGTGATAGGCCGTCACCTTACCAGGGCATGGCGCAAAATTTGGCAAACGTTCTGCGTTGATGCGCACTTCAATTGCATGGCCATTGATTTCCAGATCGTCCTGTTCAAACGATAGGGGTAGACCACTGGCAACCCTGATTTGTTCGCGCACCAAATCCACGCCAAAAATCCCCTCGGTCACGGGATGTTCCACCTGCAGGCGCGTGTTCATTTCGATGAAATAAAATTCGCCTTTTTCGTACAGAAATTCGATGGTGCCTGCGCCGATGTAATTGATCTTGGCAACGGCGTCGGCACAGATTTTACCAATACGCGCGCGTTCTTCTTCGGTGATACAGGGGCCTGGTGCCTCTTCGAACACCTTTTGGTGACGGCGTTGCAATGAACAATCGCGTTCGCCCAAATGCACCGCTTTGCCTTTGCCATCGCCGAAAACTTGGATTTCAATATGGCGCGGTGTGGTCAGGTATTTTTCGATATAGACCTCATCGTTGCCAAAGGCTGCTTTGCCCTCGGCGCGCGCTGTCATAAATGCCTGTTCCATTTCGTCTGCAGATTTTGCAACCTTCATGCCGCGTCCACCACCGCCAGCGGTGGCCTTGATGATCACGGGATAGCCGATTTCATCACCAATGCGTTTTGCATCCTCTAGCGTTGGAACACCACCATCGGACCCAGGAACACAGGGAACGCCAAGGTCTTTCATCGTATCCTTTGCCGTGATCTTGTCGCCCATCACGCGAATATGTTCAGCAGTTGGACCAATAAACGTGATGTCGTGATCTTCGACAATCTGCACGAAACGCGCATTTTCGGACAGGAAGCCATAGCCTGGGTGAATGGCCTGTGCGCCCGTGATTTCGCAGGCTGAAATGATTGCAGGAATACATAGATAACTATCGGTACCTGCTGCGGGCCCGATGCATACGGATTCATCTGCCATGCGCACATGCATTGCATCCGCATCCGCAGTTGAATGTACCGCAACCGATTTGATGCCCATTTCGCGGCACGCGCGAATAACGCGCAGTGCGATTTCACCTCGGTTGGCAATCAGAATTTTATCAAACATTTCTGTGCCTTATTCGATAATGACCAAAGGAGTTCCAAACTCAACAGCGGCGCCATCTTCGACCAAGATGCGCTTGATGGTGCCTGATTTTGGCGCTGGAATATGGTTCATTGTTTTCATCGCTTCGACGATCAACAGGGTATCACCCTCTGAAATACTTGCTCCAACGGAAATGAACGCAGGTGCGCCTGGTTCGGCTTGCATGTAAACGGTACCGACCATGGGCGAGGGGACCGCACCTGGATGGGATGCGGGATCATCACTTGGCGCTGCTGGGGCCGCTGCTGCGGTGGGCGCTGCAGCTTGCGCTGGCGCAGGTGCGGCCGCGACGGGTGCTGCTGCCATTACAGGGGCGGCGACGACACCACCGCGCGCGACACGCACGTTAAGGCTGTCATCCTCTCCGTATTCACGGCTCACTTCAAGCTCGTTTAAGTCGTTTTCACGCAAAAGCTCTGCCAATGCTTTAATGAATTCTACGTCCTGATCGCGATTGTTTTTTGTCATTTTATCCCTCAAGCGCCTATTTGGGTGCGTAATGCGTGCCCGTATCTGTTCGATTTGACTCTCTATACGCCAGAAAAACCGCCCTGAAAAGAGAGTTCGCTTGCCTGTTACAAAGTGATGAATTTTGTGAATTCAACCAGCGGGATCGCAAAATTTCCAGAATGACATTTGGCAGCGATTGCTTTTTCTGATCTCAGGGATAGTGTTTCGTATGTTGACTGCAGGAGAGCGATGATGAATTTGGCCAGTTGGCTTATGCGTACGGCGCAGGTTTCAGGGGACCAACCCGCACTGTTTCATGGCACAGATCAGATTGCGAATTATGCCGCATTGGCAGACATGGTGCAAAGCTGTGCAGCCTGGTTGCAGGATCACGGTGTTTCCCCTGGGGATCACATTGGTATTTTTATGAAAAACACACCTGAATATCTGGTGGTTTTTTATGGGATCTGGGCCGCTGGTGCGGTTGCCGTTCCGATCAATGGCAAATTACACCCCAAAGAGGCAGACTGGATTTTGGGAAATGCAGAGGCCAAATTTGTGTTCTGCTGCGATGCTTTGGGTGCGGCACTTTCTGAAATTGAGTGTTGCGTTCCTGTTTTTGTAGCTGCGTTAGATGATTTCAAGGATGGACGCTCTTTTCAGCTTGTTGATCGACACAGCGATGATTTGGCGTGGTTGTTTTACACATCTGGCACCACGGGACGGCCCAAGGGCGTGATGATTACCCATGGGATGATCCGCCAAATGGCACTGGGGTATTTTGCAGATGTTGATCAGGTAACTGCGCAGGATACGGCCCTTTACGCAGCACCGATGTCCCATGGCGCGGGGCTTTATAATATTATGCATATGCGGGTGGGCGCGCGTCATGTTGTTCCAAAATCAGGTGGATTTGAGGAAGGTGAAATTTTTGAATTGGCCCGTCACTTTGGCGATGTGCATATGTTTGCAGCCCCCACTATGGTCAAACGCATGACGCAGATCGCCAAAGAGCACGGGGAAACGGGTGCAGGCATCCGAACCATCGTTTACGCAGGTGGTCCTATGTATTTGGCCGATATTATCGAGGCGGTTGATCATTTCGGCCCAATATTCGTTCAGGTCTATGGTCAGGGGGAATGCCCTATGGGTATTACAGCACTTTCGCGTGATGAGGTGTGTGATCGCACCCATCCCAATTGGAAAGAGCGGTTAAAGTCAGTTGGCCGTGCCCAATCCACGGTTGAGGTGCAAATCGGGGACGAAAACGGAAATATTCTGCCCGTTGGTGAAATCGGCGAAATCATGGTGCGTGGTGATTTGGTCATGCCAGGATATTGGAAAAACCCAGAAGCCAGCGAAAAAACACTGCGCAATGGATGGTTGCAAACGGGGGATATGGGGGCGATGGATCAGGATGGATATGTCACCATGCATGATCGATCCAAGGATATGATCATTTCGGGTGGCACAAACATCTATCCCCGCGAAGTTGAAGAAGTGTTGATGACCCACCCCGATGTTATTGAGGCGTCTGTGGTCGGCCGTCCGAATGCGGAGTGGGGCGAGGATGTTGTGGCCTTTGTTGTTGGGGATGTTTCAACGGATGTTTTGGATGATCTGTGTTTGTCGCAGATTGCGCGTTTCAAACGACCCAAGGATTATGTTTTCCTCGATCAGTTACCGAAAAATAACTATGGTAAAGTGTTGAAAACAGTCTTGCGCGAAAGCTTCAAATAAAAAGGGCCGATCTGTGGATCGGCCCCGTTTTTTGTTCTGACTATGTTCGCTTAGTCTTTGCGGTTCATGCGGTTTGCAATCAGATCGTCAACCACCGCTGGTTCCGCCAAGGTTGATGTGTCACCCAATGCACCAAAATCGTCCTCTGCAATTTTGCGCAGGATACGGCGCATGATTTTACCTGAACGAGTTTTCGGCAGGCCAGGGGCCCACTGGATCAAATCAGGAGATGCGATTGGGCCGATTTCCTTGCGTACCCAGTTGCGCAGCTCTAGTCGCAATTCATCGCTTGGTTCTTCGCCAGCCATCAATGTGACATAGCAGTAGATTCCTTGGCCCTTGATGTCGTGTGGATAGCCCACAACCGCGGCCTCTGATACTTTTT
>JAFMKS010000061.1 GCA_017852835.1 Paracoccaceae bacterium | reverse complement strand
GACTGGACCTGATTGAATGGAACATCAAATCCACTACCAAGGCACAACAAGGCCTTTATGAATACGACGCCGTGTCACGTTTGCGAGACAGTCAATTGGGGGATGAACGTGTGCGTGATGTGGGCAATTACATCCGCAAAGGAAAACTATGGACCGCGTTTGAGGCGAACCAAAAGGTGGTTTTGCTGATTGATGAAATTGATAAGGCAGATATCGAATTCCCAAATGACCTGTTGCAGGAATTGGATAAGATGGCCTTTCACGTCTATGAAACGGGTGAAACGGTCGCCGCAAAAAATCGCCCTGTGGTGATCATCACGTCCAATAATGAGAAGGAATTGCCAGACGCCTTTTTGCGCCGCTGCTTTTTCCATTATATTTCGTTCCCAGATCAGGACACCATGCGCCAAATCGTAAAGGTGCACTATCCCGATATCAAGGAACAGTTACTGACCACAGCACTGACGCAATTTTATGAAATCCGCGAACAACAGGGTTTGAAAAAGAAACCCTCAACATCCGAAGTTTTGGATTGGCTTAAGTTGTTGTTGGCCGAGGATCTCTCACCAGAGGACCTAAAACAGGACGCTGGAAACCTATTACCCAAGCTGCATGGCGCACTTTTAAAGAACGAACAGGACGTGCAACTGTTTGAACGCTTGGCGTTTATATCACGACGGTAAAGAATTATTTTAATATTCGTATAGGTAGCTGTGACACGCATGAATTATGACTAAAGTTATTTTAATCAAATCATAATTCTTCTAAAGTGAGCCACAATTTGGTCAAACTCGCCAAATATATCTTTTCCTCAAACGCGCATATTGGGGAATGTGTTGCATTTAACCACGCTTGTGCTGATGTGGGATCGGCACGGGCAGTGGTAGGATGGAATAAAACGGTTTGAAGCGAGCTGCCCTGGTTTTTTCAATGGTACTTGGCGCCTGTATGCCAGCATCAAACGATGATGTAACAACGCGGCAAAATTCGTCCGTATATAGTGATTTTTTAACAAACCCTTTCCCCGTATCTCCCTCCCGCAAGGTGACAGCGTCGAACAAAGATATCGCGCGGGACTTTATGGATTTGTCATTTTCATTGGAAAGTGGCCGCAACCTCCCCGTATTTACGCGATTTGAAGGGCCAATTTCCGTTCGCCTGACGGGTAAGGTTCCGCAATCCCTGCCCTCTGTATTAAATCGGTTGATCCACCGCCTACAGGATGAGGCGAATTTGGAAATCTATTACACCAGTGCGGATCAGGCGAACGTAAATGTACATGCCGTTTCCAGCCGACAAATTCAGCGCACACTGCCCATGGCGGCCTGTTTTGTGGCACCAAATATCATTAATTTAGAGGATTTCAAAGCCTCTCGCAAAACTGCCAAAACCAGTTGGTCTGCACAAACGGAACGGCGGATGGTGTCCCTGTTTATTCCATCTGATGCAAGCCCACAGGAAATACGCGATTGTCTGCACGAGGAATTTGCCCAAGGGCTTGGCCCGCTAAACGATTTGTATCGTTTGCCAAACTCTGTCTTTAACGATGACAACATTCACACGATCCTGACGGATTTTGATACGATGGTGCTGCGTGCAACGTATGCCCCTGAATTGCGCAGCGGAATGATCCGCGCCGAGGTTGCCGCACGTTTGCCCACAATTTTACGCCGTATCAATCCCGCAGGTGAAGGTGTCGCCTATCGCGCCCTGCCCCCAACATCCCGTGCCTGGATTAAGGAAACTCAAACCGCACTGAGCCCTGCAACACCCGCAGGGGACCGCATGGGGGCAGCCACGCGTGTCCTACACCTGGCGCAGGCTGCGAAATACAACGACCACCGCCTGGGCTTTAGCTATTTTGCCATGGGACGCATTGTTCAACGTGCAAACAGGGATGAAGCGTTACGCATGTTCAAAGCCGCGGATAAAATGTTCCGTCAATCCACGCAAACCAACCTTTATGCGGCGCATACCGCCGTGCAGCTGGCGTCCTATCAAATCGCATACGGCAAGGGCCAAGAGGCGCTTGTGACACTTGCCCCCTATTTGGATGCAGCCTACGAGGAAGAAAACGCAGCATTGCTGTCAACCTTGATATTCCTGCGCGCCGGAGCCTTGGAATTGACGGGACGTGCATCTGAGGCGCACATTGTTAGGCTGGACAGTTTGAACTGGGCACGATACGGGTTTGGATCAGAAAAGCATCTGAAAACCAAACTGCGGGAAATTCAGGCATTGAACCCGCTTAACCGTCGAAATGGCTAGGTATGTATCTAATTCTTGCATTGATTGGCGCGATTTCTGGCGCCCTAATCGCACGTAAACGCAAAGGCAAAGTGACCGACATTCTGCACTATGCCTTTGTTTATGCCCTTGCTTTTGGGCTATTGGGCCTTATCCTGACTGTCATAGCAGATCGTACAATCATCTAGGCCGCAATGTTTTTGCCCTTTTTTGAAAACCTTAGGAACACTGGTGTTCCAGTATCCTTGCGGGAATACCTTGGGTTTCTTGAGGCGCTTAATACAGGGCTTGCCACCTATGATATTGACACCTTTTATCTGCTTGGGCGCACCATCATGGTCAAGGATGAACGCCACCTTGATCGCTATGACCGCGCCTTTTCCGCAAGCTTTTCAGGATTGGAAAAAATTTCTACGGATGAGGTTTTGAACGCCGTCGATATTCCCCGTGAATGGTTGGAAAAGCTGGCTGAAAAACACCTTAGCCCCGAGGAAATGGCCGAAATCCAATCCGCAGGTGGTTTTGATAAGCTGATGGAAAAACTGCGCGAACGGTTGGCCGAACAAAAGGGACGTCATCAGGGGGGCAGCAAATGGATTGGGACGGCGGGCACATCCCCCTTTGGCGCCTATGGCTATAACCCAGAGGGCGTGCGCATCGGTCAGGACAAATCACGCCACCAACGCGCGGTCAAAGTGTGGGACAAACGCGAATTCAAAAATCTGGATGACAGTATTGAACTGGGCACACGCAATATCAAAGTTGCCCTGAAACGCCTGCGCAAATGGGCGCGTGATGGGGCCGATCAGGAATTGGATATTGATGGCACAATCCGCGCTACCGCAGAACATGGTTATCTGGATGTGCAAACACGCCCCGAAAAACGCAATGCGGTAAAGGTATTGTTATTTTTGGATGTGGGCGGGTCCATGGATCCCTATATCAAATTGGTGGAAGAGCTATTTTCAGCCGCACGCACAGAATTCAAACACCTTGAATATTTCTACTTTCACAACTGCCTATACGAAGGGGTGTGGCGCGACAATCACCGCCGTTGGGATCAACAAACCCCAACGCATGACATCCTGCGCACTTATGGACCCGATTACAAATGTATCTTTGTTGGGGATGCCTCCATGTCGCCTTATGAAATTGCCTATGCAGGGGGCGCAAACGAACATTGGAACGCCGAGGCGGGTCGGGTGTGGTTAGAACGTGCGCGCGAACAATGGGCATCGCATATTTGGTTAAACCCCATCCCCGAACGGCATTGGGACTACACCCATTCCATTGGCATGATCAAAACTATTTTTGAAAATGAAATGTACCCACTGACCCTGAATGGGATCGAAAACGGAATGCGTGCATTGGTGCGCTAAAGGCTGCGGTTAATTTGCCAAATCCCTAGACAAGTACACGCATAAACCCCATATCTGCCTAATGCTACAGCTTGGTCCAATCCTTCTTGCCTTGATCTATGCGCTTGTTATGTTTCGCTTTTCTGCTTGGCGATTGAACCGTCAGCTGGATCAAACATCCTCACGCCTGCAGGATGCGGAATTGCAGGCACAGATCGACAAAATGGCAGGTGCAATGCAGGTGCGCGATATCCCCGTTTATGTTCAGGATATCCCAACAATCAACGGATTAGCCGCCCCTGATGGGCGGGTATTCATCACCCAAGGGTTCATCGACAAATATAAAATGGGCGAGGTTAGCGCAGGCGAAATGGCCAGTGTCATCGCCCATGAATTGGGCCATGTGGCCTTGGGCCATTCGCGCAAACGGATGATCGATTTTTCGGGGCAAAACGCCATGCGCGTCGCCGTGGGCGCGATCCTATCACGGTTTTTGCCTGGGATAGGTGGGATTATTGCAAATGGAGTGGGCAGCCTGCTGATGGCCAAACTATCGCGCAGTGATGAGTTTGAGGCAGACGCCTATGCCACCGCATTGTTGATGCAATCCGGCCTTTCGGTTGAGGCGCAGATGAGCCTGTTTGAGAAACTGGACAAACTGACAGGCAATGCAAGGTTATCCCCTGCATGGTTGCTTAGTCACCCAAAGGCCCAAGACCGCATTGCCGCCATTCAATCGAATTATGCCAAGTGGCAGTAGGTGCCGCATAATGCACACGCCCGTGGGCGGTTAACAGGGCTGAGGCAACGAAGCCCCCGCCCCTCGGGACGGGCGTGGGCTGGATCATACGCGACAAGTCTGCGCTTCGCTTCGACCGCGCATGATCTGGTCAAATTATGACTTGCTTAGGCATGGGCACCCAGATCCCAATCAATTCTTTTGAATGAAATCCACCAATTGTTGGGTTGAACCGTCTTTGCCGTTGGCATCCGCATCCCCTGCCAATATTGGTTCCAGCGCGGTTGCCAATTCCTTGCCCAGTTCCACGCCCCATTGATCATAGCTGTTGATGCCCAATATCACGCCTTCGACGAACACCCGGTGTTCATATAGCGCCACGATTTGTCCCAACACCTCGGGGGTCAGTTGAGGGTAAACCAGTGTGGTGGATGGGCGATTGCCGCTGAACACGCGGTGGCGCGCCTGACGTTCCAATTCATCCCCGCTAAATCCCTTGGCCGCCATCATATCACGGGCAACGTCCAGGCTGCGTCCTGTCATCAATGCCTCGGACTGGGCCAAACAATTTGCCGCCAATAGGGTGTGATGATGTTGCAAATCCGTTTCATGACCACGCGCAGCGATCATAAATTCACATGGGATCACGCGCGTGCCCTGATGGATCAGCTGATAAAACGCATGCTGCCCATTAGTGCCGGGTTCCCCCCAAACGATGGGCCCCGAATGATAGGGCAAAGTGGTGCCATCCATGGCCACGCCCTTACCATTGCTTTCCATTTCAAGCTGTTGAAAATAGGCGGGTAATCGCGACAGCCGTTGATCATAAGGCAGCACCGCGCGGGTCGCATAATCGCACACTTGGTTATGCCAAATCCCAACAAGCGCCAATAAAACAGGCAAGTTTTCGTGGAATTCCGCATCACAAAAATGCCGATCCATGGATTGCGCACCACGCAAGAATGCATGAAATGCATCGCGTCCAATTGCGATCATCAGGGACAAACCAATCGGTCCCCACATGGAATACCGTCCCCCCACCCAATCGGCAAAGCCAAAGACGCGCGAGGGATCAATGCCAAATTCGCTGGTTTTGTCGGCCGCCGTAGACAGGGCCGCAAATTGCGCCGCAGGTGTTGCCACACGTTCGGACATCCACGCCCGCGCTGTGCACGCATTGGTCATGGTTTCGATTGTTGTGAAGGTTTTTGAGGCCACAATGACCAATGTCGTTTCAGGGTTTAGTTCACGCAAAACATCGCTGATATGCGCCCCATCGACATTGGATACAAAATGACATTTTGGCCTATCGTGATAGGGGGCAAGCGCCAGTGTCGCCATAGCAGGACCCAGATCCGATCCCCCGATCCCGATATTCACCACATCGGTAATGCGCCCACCCTGTCCGACAAAATCACCGCTGCGCACCGCCTCGGCAAAATCGCCCATTAAGGTCAGGGTTTGCAACACCTCGGGCATGACATCCTGTTCATCGACATGAACCGCATCGCCATCCAAATTCCGCAAGGCCGTGTGCAACACCGCGCGTCCCTCGGTATCATTGATTTTCGCACCCTGAAACATGGCATCGCGTTTCTGCGCAACACCGCGATCGCGGGCCAAATCCAATAGGGCCTCGCGTGCCGCGTCATCAATGTTGGTTTTTGAATAATCAAACAGCATGTGATCAAAGCGTACGGAAAATTCCCTCGCGCGATTTGGATCATCAAATAGGCTTAGGATCGAACGATCAGAAACCTTTGAATAAAGGGATTTTAGTGTATCAAACATGTATCAACCTATTAAACTATGGGGCCCAATGGACCGTTGCGCCCATCATGACGGCACGAATGGGGGCTTCAAAGGCATCCGAAATTTCAGCGCGTTCCAACGCCGCGCGTTTTTCATCGCCAAAAATCAGAATGTGTTTGTTGATCGCTCCGTCCAACACATGCGCTGGCAGGGTCACGCGAGGTTCAGGTGCGCCCGGCGCGCGCATTGGAACCAGATTTGGGGCATCGGGTGATAGAGCAAGGTTTAAATTATCCGCCTCTGGAAAGATTGAGGCCGTGTGCATATCAGTGCCCATGCCCAACAACAACACAGTGATGGGGCGCAAGCCATCAATGCCCACTGCCAATTTTGGCAATTCTGCTTCAATGTCCCCATCGGCATATATGGGCACCAAATGGGCAGCCGCCGCAGGACCCGTCAACAGGCGGTCTTTGATCAACCGTGTGTTTGAACGATCTGATGTTTCGGGCACCCAACGTTCATCACTTAGCGCTACATGGACGCGGTCCCAAGGGACTTCGGCCCCACACAGATCATCAAAAACGGGTCCGGGCGATGTGCCCCCGGGGACAACCAAACTGACCCGATCTACGTGATGAAGCGCCTCATTCAATTCACTGGCCAAACGTCCCGCCAGATCAAGCGCCAACATATCACGATCTGCATATTCGATGATGTTCATTATCGTATCTCTCGCCATTTACGCCCATCGCGGTGCAATAGCATTAAGGCATCCTCTGGTCCTGAACTGCCAATGTCATAGGGTTTTGGAACGTCATTGCGTGCTTCCCACCCATAGATAATGGGATCTGTCCAACTCCATGCCGCCTCAACCTCATCCCCGCGCATGAATAGGGTCTGGTTTCCACGAATGACATCCATAATCAATCGCTCATAAGCTTCTGGTGCGGTTTCGGCGTCAGGTCCCAACGCCTCGGCAAAGGTCATATCAAGGGGCACATCCACCAAACGCATCCCCCCTGGTCCAGGTTCCTTGATCGTCACATCAAGTGTGATCCCCTCATCCGGTTGCAACCGAATGACCAAGGCGTTGCGGTGCGATCCAGCATCAGGGCCAAAGATAGAATGCGGTGTCTCCTTAAACACCACTGCAATTTCAGAAGACCGCGCACGCATCCGTTTTCCCGTACGCAAATAAAACGGAGTGCCCGCCCAACGCCAATTGCTGATATGGGTTTTTAGGGCAACGAAACTTTCGGTGCGCGAACGTGGATTATCCACAGCGCTGCGATAATCCGGTTGATCCCCATCCGCACTGTATTGACCACGCACGAGATGGTGGGGTTCCACGGGGTCAAGCGCGCGAATAACCTTTAGTTTTTCATCGCGCACCGCATCAGGATCAAATTTGGATGGGGGTTCCATGGCAATCAAGCACAGCAATTGCATCAAATGGTTTTGCACCATATCGCGCATCGCACCCGATTGATCATAATACCCCCCGCGCCCACCGACACCAACGGTTTCGGAAACGGTGATTTGAATGTGATCAATGAACTGCGCATTCCACAGCGGTTCAAACAACATGTTGCCAAACCGCACAGCCATCAGGTTTTGAACTGTTTCTTTGCCCAAATAGTGATCAATGCGATAAATCTGATCTTCGCGGAAATGTTTGGCCAAGGTCGCGTTCAACGCACGCGCGGTTTCCAAATCGTTGCCAAAGGGCTTTTCAACAACGATGCGGCTGTCACGCTTTGCGATATCATGATCATGCAGGCGTTCGGCCAAATCCCCAAATAAGGCAGGCGCGACCGAGAAATAAAAGGCCCGCACGTATCCATCACGCATCTTTGATTTCAGCGCGGCCCAACCTGCCGAACCTTTGGCATCGACATGAATATAAGAGACGCGTGACAAAAATTCGTCCACGTCACGATCAGAATGGTCAATCGCGCCAAATTCGGCAATCGCCGCGCGCACGATGTCACGATATTCCTCATCGCTCAGCTCCGATCGCGCCGCACCAATGATTTGCGCCTCGTGCGGCATTTGCCCTGACAGATGGCGGCGGAATAACCCAGGTAGAATTTTGCGTTTTGCCAAATCCCCCGTGCCACCAAAAATCGTTAAATCAAAGGGATCAACGGGTATAACGCGAGAAACCATTTTTACATTCTTCCTTTGTTCGCTGCTCTTGGTTGAATACCATGTTAGCGCTAACTTGCGCGCCTTCTACTGTGATGTGTCCTGAATGTCTAGGAATAAAGGTGCATCACAACACTGTTATATGCATTTGGAAAACCTTGCACGTCACGTTTCTGTTGTTACTGTCATACTACCACAGGAACAGGCAGGTCCATGAAAGATATTGAGCAAACCGATGATGCGCAAAAATTCGAACACCCAACCATCACAGCCAAGGGTGAAGAGCGCGCGTGGGTCAGTCTTGAACAATTAGAGACGCTTTGGGTGAACACAGGGACGCTGTGCAATATCGAATGCGTGAATTGTTACATCGAAAGCTCACCCACCAACGATCAGTTGGTGTATTTCAAAGCAAGTGATTTACGCACCTATTTGAATGAAAGCGCCGATCATAACATGCCTGTCACCGAAATTGGATTCACGGGCGGCGAACCCTTTATGAATAGCGAAATCATTGACATGCTGCGCCTGTCGCTGGAACGAGGATTTTCAGTGTTGGTGTTAACAAACGCAATGCTGCCCATGATGCGGCGTACTGTGCGCGATGGTTTGGCCGCGTTGAACGCGGCCTATCCCGGCAAAATGACCCTGCGCATTTCATTGGATCATCACAGCGCAAAAATGCATGATTTGGAACGGGGTGGAGGAAGTTTTGAAAAAACGCTGATTGGTATGCGCTGGCTGCGGGATGCTGGGATTAAAATGGCAGTTGCGGGGCGCACATTATGGGATGAAACCGAAGCTGACGCCCGTTCGGGTTTTGCGGCCCTGTATCAGGCAGAGGGATTTGACATTGACGCCCATGCGCCCGCCGAAACAGTCTTATTTCCCGAAATAACAGGCACCTTAGATGTGCCTGAAATCACAACAGCCTGTTGGGGTATTTTGAAAAAAGATCCAAGGGACTTGATGTGCTCAAATGCTCGGATGGTTGTGCGCCGCAAAGGGGCCGATTCCCCCGCGGTTTTGGCCTGCACCCTTCTGGCCTATGATCCGCAGTTTGAATTGGGCCCAACGTTGCGGGATGCAGATCGCGACGTGCGCCTAAACCACCCCCATTGCGCGAAATTCTGTGTTTTGGGTGGGGCAAGCTGTAGCGGGTAAACGTACCTGGATCATCAGCTAAGGCCGCGCCAACTCACCACCCCCGATAAACACAGGCGCGCCCGTTGTGCTGGGGCCGCTGGTTGGGCGTTTGTTCAACACACGCGCCGCCAGATAGGCAAAGGCCTGCGCCTCTAGCATATCGCCGTTTAAACCGTGATGTTCCACCGCCAACACAGGCACCCCCAATCCTGCGCGCAGCATGGACATGATGACGGGGTTATGCCGCCCGCCGCCGCAGACCAACACTTGGGATACAGGTGCGGGCATGAGTTCCATCCCCGTTGCAACCGTGGCCGCGATGATCGCGCACAGTGTTGCGGCGCCATCTGCGGCATTCATGTGCGCAACCAACTCCGCAATCTGGGGAAAACTGTTCCGATCCAATGATTTGGGCGGCAGTTTGCGAAAATAAGGCGTGTTTAAAAACGCCCGCACCACGTCCATATCAGGCGTCCCAGTCGCGGCCAAGGCACCATGCGCATCATAGGCATGTCCCGAACGCGCCATCATAAAATCATTCAGCGGCGCATTTGCGGGTCCTGTGTCAAAGGCCAAGACAGCTCCCAGATCGGTAACATCATCCAGACGCGGGTCCACATACGTGATGTTCCCCACGCCCCCTAAATTCAGGAAGGCAATAGGGTCGCTTACTCCAATATATTTCGCACAAGCAAAATGAAAAAACGGGGCCAAGGGTGCGCCGTGCCCACCCAAGGCCACGTCCGCGCTGCGAAAATCCCAGACCACGGGATAGCCCGTATCACGCGCCAGTTGCTCACCATCCCCCACCTGCAACGTGCGCCGGTTGTCGGGATCATGCGCCAGTGTTTGTCCATGAAATCCGATCAAATCAACCGATCCCGCATCCAAGGCCGCAAAGGCACGGGCATGCAAGCGCGTCACCAATTTCGCCGCCGCACGTACATGCAATCCGCCCCACTGCCCCATCGCGCGGTGCAGGATTTGACGCTCATCTTCTGAATAAGGAACATACGCCGTTCTGCCAAATTCCTGAACCGTGATGCCATCCGTCACAACCTCGGCCACATCAATCCCGTCCATTGATGTGCCCGACATCATACCAACAACACGAATTGCGTCACTCATGGCTT
>JAFMKS010000060.1 GCA_017852835.1 Paracoccaceae bacterium | reverse complement strand
TGAGTGAAGACGGAAAATCCTCAAAAGTCGCCCGCCTAGAAGAAGCTGCGCATTATCACAAAGTGGAAATGCAGACGGAGTCCGCGCGCGAATTGGCAACACGATTTCCTGCGTGGAGTAGTTTTCTTATTGATTTGGATCGCAATGTTCGCAGACTTGAGGCAAAAATTGACGCGCTTAGTGACCGTTTATCGCATGATCCTCAGCTTGCGACATCTTTGCATGAGGTTATCACGACCGTGACAGCCATCCGCGCGACCTCATCAATCCTATCAGGCGGTGATGACATTGATCCAATGTGGCAAATGCGATTCCAGCGCAACATCAGTGAGGACAGCCTGCGGCTCGCCGAAGAAGCGCAAGCGTTGGTCGATTACTTGGATGCCGACGAAACAGAGGTACGTACAGGAACGCCTTATGAGGAGGTTGAGGCATTCTTGCGCGAAAACGATTACCATTTTGAAATGATGGAAAAAGAGACACCTGATATCGACGATATTCTGAATAATTCAGCAATTCGATCAACGGCGGGACGTTTGTTGGCGCGCAACGCTTTAGAAACCTATCAGGCAGATGCGACAGCACTCCCCGTGTCGTCCCTCAGTGGCGATCTACCGATCCAAGTCGGTCTCTTGCAGCTTGCGCAGAAACACAGTTGTTCAATTCCGCAATTGATGCGTCGCTTGGCCTGTTTGCCAACAAACATTGTTGGTAGGGAATTTGGGATGGTTAGTATGGACGTGACGGGCAGTATTTTGTTTCGAAAGCAAATCGACGGATTTCACATGCCGCGGTTTGGTTCGGCCTGCGCCAATTGGCCAATATTCCAAGCGCTACAAATGCCAATGCGCCTTTTAGAAGATGTTGTGATACATACTGGACGCGAGGGCGGGACGTTTCACACCTATAGCTATTGTGAAGCCATTCAGGACAATATCGGACGCCCCCCACGGTTGGTGGCGCATATGCTGTTTTACCCCCATACCCAAGAGGCGGCGCAGGCAACGCGTGTTGGTGCCACCTGCCGCGTCTGTGCAATTGCGGCCTGTCCAAGTCGTCGAGAACCTTCGATCCTTGGTGAAGAGCTTTGACATCTAGTCAATTTATGGTTTTATGCTCCATAAACTCGGCGCAGACCGAATAGGGAGGGGTAAGATGGCCAAGACCGTCTTGCTAATAGAAGACGAAGTTAACATCATCGAAGCACTTAGCTTCATCCTATCCCGTGACGGATGGGATGTGGTGACGCATTCTAATGGACATGATGCAAACGAGGTGATCACGCGGCGCGAACCTGATTTGGTTGTGCTTGACGTGATGTTGCCTGGCAAAAGTGGATTTGACATATTGCGTGATCTGCGGCGCGATCCGCGGCACCAAAATCGCCCCGTACTCATGCTGACGGCGCGCGGTCAAAGCAAGGACCGCGATATGGCAGAGCAATTGGGTGTGTCCAAATTTATGACCAAACCGTTTTCCAACACTGAAGTGCTCGATGCAGTGAATGAGTTATTGAGCAGATGAAACCAGTTACAGAACCAAAACTCTTTGTTGAGCCGCGCAACTATCGCGCGCGGCGCATGGTTGATGGTCTGCGGGTTTTGCCGATGGCTGGTGTTTTCCTGATTGCAATGCCCTTGTTTTGGGGCGGGTCTGGGGATTCTGTTAAATCATCTGCAGTTATGTTGTTTCTCTTTGGGGTTTGGATCGTCCTTATCCTGCTGAATTTTCTGATGACGCGCCGAATTGGGAAAGAGCGTGATTGGCTGGACCCCATTAATTCAGAAACATCGGTGGATTAAATGCTTAACGTGTTGATCGGCGTTTGTTTGGCCTATGTGATCTCGCTATTTGCTGTTGCTTTTTGGGCCGAACGCGCATCGATGAGAGGTCGGGCAAATTGGTTGCGCTCTCCGATGATTTACACACTGTCACTGTCGATTTATTGTACTGGTTGGACGTTTTATGGCGCAGTTGGATATGCGGCGCGATCTGGTTTGGAGTTCGTAACAATTTACCTTGGACCCAGCCTTGTTATGCTGGGATGGTGGTGGATTTTACGAAAACTGGTGCGCATTGGGCGCGCGCAACGTATTACATCGATCGCCGATTTGATCTCTTCTCGTTTTGGAAAATCAAACGGATTGGGTGTGCTTGTAACGATCTTGGCGATTGTTGGTACGACGCCTTACATTGCATTGCAGTTGCAGTCTGTGACACTTTCACTTGGGGCGTTTGAGAATTCAGACACGTTGTCAGATAATACCGCTGCATTATGGGTTGGTGCAGGGCTTGCTCTCTTTTCAATCGTCTTTGGTACGCGAAATCTTGATGTCAATGAACGCCATCACGGTGTGGTCATGGCAATCGCCGTTGAAGCGGTGGTCAAATTATGTGCCTTGGTCGCAGTGGGTGTGTTTGTCGTTTGGGGCGTGTTGGGCGGAATTGGTCCCGTCCTAAGTGAAATTGACGCGTCAAAGGTTGCCACATGGGACGTAAACGGGAACCGATGGATCGCGCTTACGTTTTTGTCGGGCGCTGCATTTCTTTGTTTGCCGCGTATGTTCCAAGTTCTGGTTGTCGAAAACGCGGATGAGGGGCATTTGCATACGGCATCTTGGGCCTTTCCAACATATTTGATGTTGATGTCACTTTTCGTGATCCCGATTGCCGTGGCCGGTTTGAAAATTTTGCCCATTGGGTCAAACCCAGATCTATTTGTGCTATCACTTCCGCTGAGTTTAGAGCAAGACGCCCTTGCGATGTTCGCCTTTATCGGGGGCTTTTCCTCGGCGACATCCATGGTGATTGTCGCCTCTCTGGCTCTGGCGACCATGGTTTCAAACCACATTGTCATGCCCATTTGGATTAAGTGGTCCGAACACCGCGTCCGTGAATTCGGGGATGTGCGCCGCATCATTTTGATTTCGCGCAGATTTGCGATCCTGTTTATTATATTGCTTGGATATATCTACTATTGGATTTCTGGCGGTGGCGCGGCGCTGGCGGCGATCGGACTTGTTTCTTTTGCGGGTGTGACACAGGTGTTGCCAGCGATGCTGGGCGGTATTTTTTGGCGTGGTGCCAACCGCATTGGCGCAACTGCGGGATTGTTAGTGGGCTTTTCGATTTGGCTATACACATTATTTCTACCCAGTCTTGGGAATGTGTATTCCGCCGCCTTTTTGGCCGAGGGACCATGGGGTATATGGTGGCTGCGGCCCCAAGCGCTGTTCGGGGTGACCGAACTTGATCCGCTGGTGCACGCACTGTTTTGGTCAATGTCGTTAAACGCCCTTACGTTTTTAGTGGGGTCCTTGATCAGTTTCCCAACCCCCATTGAACGCCTTCAAGGGGCGCAAATTGTGAATGTGTATGACCATTCACCGACTCAGCGGGGATGGTCGGGTCGCGCCGCGCAAAGCGAAGATTTGATGATCATGGCCCAACGGATTTTGGGGGTGAAACAGGCGCGCGCCTTATTTCAAGCAGAAGTGCAAAATCAAGGGGGGCAGGGGTATCTTCCCGATCCGACGCCCGAATTTTTACGGACGCTGGAACGCGAATTGGCAGGGTCCGTTGGTGCAGCCACCGCACATGCGATGATCGGACAGACCGTTGGTGGCACATCCGTTTCAGTCCAAGATTTGATGGCTGTTGCGGATGAAGCTGCGCAGATTATGGAATATTCTAACCGACTTGAGGAGCAATCACGCGAATTGACACGCACTGCCCAAGAATTGCAATCGGCAAACGAAAAATTGACCCAAATATCGATTCAAAAAGATGCCTTTCTGTCTCAGGTCAGCCATGAATTGCGCACGCCCATGACCTCGATCCTGTCTTTTGCACAAATTTTGCGTGATGGGGCAAGTTTGAAGGGGCAAGAGCAATCGCGCTATGCCAGTATCATTCATGATGAGTCCGTGCGCCTTACCCGCCTGTTGGATGATTTGCTGGACCTAAGCGTTTTGGAAAATGGGCAGGTGAACCTGAATATCGCAACAGGTCGTGTTCAGGATTTGATTGATCGCTCCATCGCAACTGTTATCGCAGGGGATGCCGCGATGCAGATGCAAATTGACTGTAAAATCCCCGTTGATTTGCACAGTTTGACTACAGATCTTGATCGCTTGGGACAGGTGTTCATCAATTTGATCAGCAATGCCAAAAAATACTGCGACGCGGCCAGCCCAAAGTTACAGATATCCGCCCATCAATCAGGATCCGATGTGATTATTGATTTTGTGGATAATGGAATTGGGATTCCCGCCCAAGACCGCGATTTTATTTTTGAAAAATTCGCGCGTGTTGGGGAGCAAAAAACAGGGGGGGCTGGTTTAGGGCTTGCTATTTGCAAGGAAATCATCGCCCGCCTTGGGGGGGAAATTACCTACTTATCAGGGCACCGTGGCGCTGCATTCCGCGTGCAAGTTCCCGTTAATTTCCATGCGGCTTAAACGATTTGATAACCTTCTCTGTGCATGTTCCTTTTCGGAGTTACACAGGAAATTTCCAATTTGTCTGCGCATCATAAAACCGTTTTACGTCGAAAACTTGTCGATACACCCGCACAGCAAAGTGTGAAGCAGGCCAATGGTGCCTTTGGTCAGGTTATCGCCAAAACTGCATAGGAATTCGGGCTTTCCCTTGGGCAGTTACGACGACAATCACAGTACGTTGAATCCGCCGATTTGACGGCGTTCTTTTCGCAATATGCGATTTTCGCTCATACACTCAGCAATGATGGGGCGCGTGTTCTTCTCTGCCTTGATCCGATCTTTGCCAGTGCATTGATTGAGGAGAAAACAATTTCGTTTGTTACCGGAACGGCCTGTGCGGATCGTACACCGTCAATTACAGATCGCGCATTGATTTCACCCTTTTTAGATCAATTGTTGGATCAAAGAGCGCTTGCAGATGTTTTGCCACAGACCGCGGCGCGTCCGCAATTTGAGGAGGGGCGGTGGCCCTTGAAATTCAATTGGCCACAGGCGTCTATCACGTGGTGCAGGGAACTTTCATGTTGCAGGGTGGTGATTTGAAAATGCAGTTTACGTCGGGTGTACAGGATACTACCCTGAAAAAGCCAAAATCGAAACATCCTGCTGAACCACATCCGCAAATGTTTGATGTTCGCGCTGAATTTGATGCAGTTTTGTTTAGCGCACGATGACATTGAATGCATTACGCGCACTGTCAGAGGGGGACACGATAAAATTCCCAAAGGCCCCATTAGAGCAAATCATGCTCCGCCCAAAGGGGGCAGCTGAAGGGCCAGCGGGTTATTTGGGGAAATCAAATGGACTGTACGCCGTATCTTTCCCATCCGAAAACAAAGCGGATGCGTCAGATGCAATGGAGATTGAGCTGCTTGCCCAGTCGGTAGACGGTGCTGAGAGTGCTGAAGAGATTGACCAATACCTCTCTGATTTAGAGGGTTTGGTTGAAAATACTGACGGGTCCGAGGGTGATCCCCCCGAACCCGTAGAAATCAGTTAGGCATCCATCATTGCGCGTACGCGGGGTGCAACGAACATTCCAGCGCCCATTGCAACAAGGAAAATCCATAGGCTGGTTCCGCCAAAGGAAATTGCGGCAATTGATGGCCCAGGGCACAAACCCGCCAGGGCCCAACCCATACCAAATATAACCGATCCCACGATCAGATTGCGTCCCAATTTGGGTTCAGGTGGCGCGGGGAAATTGCCGCCTGTCATCGGGCTGCGGCCCTTGGTTAGGACCCATGCGATGGCCATAGGGATCATTGCGCCCCCCATGACAAAGGCCAGTGTTGGATCCCATGCGCCAAACACGTCAAGCCACCCTTGAACCTTTGCGGTGTCGGTCATGCCCGAAACAACAAGACCCCCACCAAAGAGCATTCCAGCGATTAATGCGATAACTAGTTTCATTAGATCCACCCCAACACTGCACGGAATAGCGCCATGGTCAGGCCGCCCGCCATAATATAAAAGACTGTTGCAACGATCCCGCGCAAGGATAGACGAGAAATACCGCACACACCGTGACCCGATGTACATCCATTTGCAATGCGTGTTCCGACACCAACCAAAAGACCTGCGGCAACAAGTTGAACGACATTGTCTGTGATGTTCGTTTCGCTACGATCCCAGAATTGCAACACGATGATTGGCATAATGACGACGCCTGCAAGAAACGCGATGCGTTCCGCAGCATTTGACCAACCTGATCCGTCAACCAGTCCGCCGATCAGGCCGCTGGCCCCCATGATGCGACCGTTCCCCAACAGGAACACAGCCCCACCTAGGCCAATAAACAGCCCACCGATCAGCCCATAAAGCCAATCTATTTGAAATGCGATATTTTCCATTTTTCGCTCTCTTGAAAAAAGTTAAAACGGCAAGGCCGTCAGATGTGCTGGACCATAATCGGTCATATTCGAAAAACAATATAAACCATGTCCAGCTGAGGATTTCGGCACAGGCAAAGGTATTTTTATTGTTTGTGCCAAATAGCAGTTAGAGTTTGTTTACGGGCACCTTTAGGTAAATGTCCCCACTGTCATCTGGTTCAGGCATGTTGCCCGCACGCATGTTCACCTGCAGGGATGGGATGATCAACTTGGGCATAGCGAGTGTGGCATCACGTTCATCGCGCATGGTTGTAAATTCTTCTTCGCTTTTGCCCGCACCTATGTGGATATTCTTGGCCTTTTGTTCGCCAACGGTTGTTTCCCATGCGTATTCATCGCGGCCTGGGGCCTTATAATCATGTCCAACGAAAACGCGTGTTTCGTCGGGCAGTGCCAGAATTTTTTGAATAGAGCTGTACAACATTTCGGATGAACCACCAGGAAAATCACATCGCGCTGTGCCAAAATCTGGCATAAATAAGGTATCCCCAACAAAGGCTGCGTCCCCAACAACATACGTTAGGCAGGCGGGTGTGTGACCAGGGGTGTGCATAACCTCGCCGCGCATTTGCCCGATATGGAATGTGTCGCCCTCTTGGAATAGTTGATCAAATTGGCTGCCATCGCGTTGGAATTCCGTTCCCTCGTTGAACACTTTGCCAAAGGTGTCCTGAACCACAGTGATGCGATCCCCGATGCCAATTTTACCACCCAGCTTTTCCTGCAAATAGGGCGCAGCAGACAAGTGATCGGCATGCACATGGCTTTCTAATAGCCATTCAACGGTTAAATTGTTCTCTTGAACAAAGGCGATGACGGCATCGGCAGAGCTGGTATCCGTACGTCCAGATGCATAATCAAAATCCAATACGCTATCGACAATCGCGCATGATGATCCGTTTGGATCCTTTACCACATATGAAATGGTGAAAGTTGCGTCGTCAAAAAAGGCTGTTACTTCGGGTGACATGTTACATTCTCCAAGTTTTCTTGAAAAACATATATTAATTATTGAATGTATATCAAGGAAAAAATCACACCTTGGTGTAATAGTCAGAATTTATTGAAGAAAAATTCCTACGATTACGATCATTAGGCCAATCGTTGATAAGAATAATGCCCCCATGTTCCATGGAATCAACGTTCGGATCGCTGCGTTCAGCTCTTCATCGGAACTTGCGGCATTTTTGGCCTGTCGCGCCTTGATGATACACCAAATCAACCCGACAAGACCGCTGAATGAAACAACCGCGCCACCCCAGATCAGAAAACCCATAGAAATCACCTGTTATCCTTGTTTCTTCGTGGGGTAGTCCAAATTCTTCTGCGCTTCAAGAGAAAGCCTGCTTGCACGGAACCGTTGCAGTGGATAGATGTGGCAAACACCAAAAACTGATCGAGGCACAGATGGACGACCAAGTTGACAGCAGCTATCGCGTAACAGCAGATGAACTTCGCCAATTTGTGGAACGCTATGAGCGTTTGGAAATTGAAAAGAAGGATATCGCCGATCAGCAAAAGGAAATCATGGCCGAAGCCAAGGGCCGTGGATACGATACCAAGGTTTTGCGCAAAATTGTGGCGCTTCGCAAACGGGATGTGAACGATATCGCCGAAGAAGAGGCGGTTTTGGCAATGTATAAAGAAGCGCTGGGAATGCACTAGGCCTAAGGGCAATACCAAACGCACACCGGAAATGGCGTTGATATTCGCCAAATCCGCTTCGTATTGTGCGGTTAGGTCATAGACCATCTGCGCATCCAAGCCGGGCACATTCACGTCCTGTTCCGACACATCCGCACGACCAAACCGTTCGGCAAATGCAAACATGACTTTGCGCTTTTGGCGTTCATTCATTTTGGGATGTTTTTCCAGATAGGCCTGAAAACATGTGAACCCCTCTCCACTCAAAATGCTTTCAATCAGGCTATAACTTCCAACCATAGGCGTGGAGGGTGAAAAACCACCCACCAATCGCATAAATTGCCCCCAGATAAAGGGCGTATCCTCGGTAAAACAAATGGCCATCGACAGCGCGGGAAATCGCTGGCGATTGGACTTTAAAAAATCACTCCACCGCAACGCACGTGGATCGCTTTTGTTCATAATTAAATTCAGATTATCGGTTTGCGCCTCGGCCATCATAGCGGGAATGAATGTCGTGGGATTGCGTAAGGCAAGGAACAGATGCGTTTGATCTTCTGGGAACAGTGCCACAAAACGCACCAAATTGCCGATTGCCTGTGGGTAGAGTGCATTGTTCTGAACCGTTTCTTTGGGGGCACCAAAAAAGCTAGTGATACCCATATACAGCGTGCGACACTCTTCTGGTTCGCCGTTCAAAAACACGTCTAACAAAATATCGCGTGCATCTGCATCGAGGGCCGTATATTTTGATTGCATCATCCGCTGACGCAAGGGGCGTCGGTAATTTTTGGGCAGTGGCAGCGCAATTTTATTTTGATGGTGCAGGTTTAAGTTGCGGCGCAATGAAAATAAGAAGATGGTCTTTGTCAGTTTTATTCGCACCAGCATGCAAAATGATGCGCATTTGCCCGCTTTCTTGTTTCTTTGATTTGCGATCTATATACCCTGAAACAGTTACAGTTTCAAACACCTAGCGCAATGGGAAACCCGATGCAGTCGTCCCCCAAAGTTTTGCCAAAACAACAGATGGCCAAGTTTGGTTTCAACGGTTGGACACTATGGGCACTGTACATTACGGGCCTTGTCATGGTGCCAATCCTGACGGTTGCGACCTTAGCATTGTTTCCAACTGAAAACATCTGGCCCCATCTGTTGAACACAACGCTGCCGCGATATTTTCGCACCACCGTTTCATTAATGGTCTCTGTCGGTCTTGGCGCTGCTGTCGTGGGGACGGTGACGGCGTGGTTAATTGCACGTTATCGTTTTGTCGGGGCAGGGTGGTTGGAATGGGCGCTTCTGATGCCATTGGCGATCCCTGCCTATGTGGGGGCATATGCATTGGTGGATTTATTGGAATATGCAGGCCCCGTGCAAACCGCATTGCGCGGTATGTTTGGCTGGGAAACTGCCCGCGATTATTGGTTCCCAGAAATACGATCCTTCCCTGCGGCCTGTTTTGTGCTGACCTTTGCGCTTTATCCATATGTCTATTTGCTTGCGCGGGTCGCATTTCGGGATCAATCGTCCGCCTCGGATGATGTTGCGAAATCATTGGGGCGTGGAGCATTTGCGCGGTTCTGGCGCATTGGTTTGCCTCTGGCGCGCCCAGCAATTGCCGCGGGCGCCGCCATTGTGATGATGGAAACTGTCAATGATTTCGGCACCGTTGATTATTTTGCGGTTCAGACCCTGACCACAGGCATCTTTAGCGTTTGGTTGCAATCAGGAAATGCAGGGGGTGCTGCGCAATTAGCCTGTGTCATTCTGGCCGTAATCATCTTGTTGGTCAGTCTTGAGAAATCAGCCCGTCGTCGCATGAAGTTTTTCAATTTGTCCACGTGGCATCGGGGCGTGGAAAAAACGCAACTGACAGGACGGCGTGGCGTGATTGCATTCACCTTATGCGCGCTGCCCGTGGTGATTGGATTTGTCATTCCCACATCCGTTTTGGGATGGCATGCGTTGAATCATTTGGATGAATGGACTAACCCCGCGTTGATCAAGGCACTGCTGAACACATTGCGCGTGGCAACAATTGCCGCGCTGATCACCGTTTTTGCAGGTGTTGTCATGGTCTATGGCGTCCGCCTTGCGCGATCTGAGACACCAAAGCGGTTGTTGCCGATCACCTCAATCGGGTATGCCGCGCCGGGTGCTGTTTTGGGTGTTGGCATTCTGATTCCACTGGCATGGTTTGATAACCGTTTGGCCGATGGTATTTGGGAGCTGACTGGGCATGACATCGGACTTATTCTAACAGGGACGTCCGCCGCGATCATTTACGCCTATTGCGTCCGATTTTTTGCAATTGCGCAGGGGGCTGCGGATGCGGCGATGGGGCGCGTTTCACCCAATTTGGCAAATGCCGCGCGCTCCCTAGGGCGCAACCGATTGCAAACATTGAAAGAGGTCTATTTCCCTCTGATGAGCGGATCCGTAGGCTCTGCATTGCTGTTGGTTTTCGTTGATTGCGTCAAAGAGCTTCCTGCAACGCTATTGTTACGGCCGTTTAACTACAACACCCTTGCCACGTTGGTCCACGAACAAGCCAGCCTAGAAAACCTATCTCAGGCGGCACCTGCGTCACTCTATATAATTTGCGTCGGACTTTTGGCCGCTCTCTTATTGGCGAAGACCAATAAATAAAAAAATTTGAAAAATGCGTTTTTCGCTCTTGCAAGAGCGGAGCGCATTATTTAATTACCCGCACAGTGCCCCTATAGCTCAGCTGGTAGAGCAACTGATTTGTAATCAGTGGGTCGGGAGTTCGAGTCTCTCTGGGGGCACCATTGTTTTCAAAGGCTTAGCTGAAATACGCTGGGCCTTTTGTTTTTATCAGCCAGACATAGAGCCAGACAAAAGAGAGCGAAGTTACGTAATTTAACGTAAATGCCTACTTGTTTGAGGGTCTTAAATTTGCAACGCGTGCGCGCTCGCGCGCATCCTGCGTCGTTTAGTGTGTCCCAAGCTAATTTAAACATGTATCAAGAGCGGCTAACTTCTGAAATCTACATTTATTAGCGATATTTTGCGAGTGCCAAGTATGTAAAAGAAAAACCTTTAAACATTTATTAATAAAATGAATTCAAGAAACGTA